>JANPHP010000181.1:0-6134 GCA_031424495.1 Bacteroidota bacterium
GGCCACGACGGCGCAGGTCGCCAAAAAGGGCAAGTCCCCCGCAGCGTTCAGGCCCACGCGCAGCACTGTGCCCGCGACGATCGTGGAGGATGTTTGCACACAGCTTGCAGTCCTGGTCGCCAAGGTGCAAAAGACCGACAACGTCGATCACCACACGATGATCATCAGCTCGCCAGCGGCGAGCTTCATCACCTATAGCCTGCACGACGGCTTGGTGATCATCTTCCAGCACAATCAGCGGCATTACAACCAAGCTTTGGCCGTGATGGCGCGGGCAGCGTTTCCGAAAGTTTAATCGCATGAAAACGCCCACATTCGCCCAAAAAGTCATCCAATTCAACCGCGCCTTGGACTACCAAGGCGAGTTGCCGGCTGGGATTCACATCATGAATCCGTTTCGGGAGCGGGAGACGGCGCGAGTCTGCTCGGAGGCATTTTACGAGAAATACTACAACGACCACGGGCAGCGGCACCTGATTTTGGGCATCAACCCGGGTCGGTTTGGTGCAGGCGTCACGGGCATTCCCTTTACGGACCCAAAGCGCCTCACCGAGATTTGCCACATTCCTTATCCCGGGAAATTGGAGCATGAGCCTTCATCTGTTTATGTCTATGAAGTCGTGGCAGCCTATGGCGGATGCGAGGCTTTCTACAAGGACTTTTACATCAACTCCGTCTGCCCGCTCGGCTTCACGACCGCCAGCCCCAAAGGCCAGCAAATCAACATCAACTATTATGACGTGCCAGCTTTGGCGCGTGCTGTGACGCCCTTCATTCTCCAAAACATCCACGCCCAGATCGCGCTTGGCGTCGCCACCGACCGCTGCTACTGCTTCGGCAACGGCAAGAATTTCAAATTCTTGAATCGCCTCAACGAGGAGCACAAATTCTTTGGGAAAGTGATCCCGTTGGAGCATCCACGCTTCATCATGCAATACAAGGCGCGCAGCAAAGAGACCTATATCGCGCAGTATTTGGAGGTGTTTCGGGGCTGAGGGAAAGAATTATTTTTGTATCTTTGGTTGTATGGGAAATCCTGATCCAAAAAATTACATCACCGAGGAGGCTTATTTTGCGTATGACGCTTCCATCGAAGGCAAAGCCGAATACCATGATGGTCAGATATTCGACATGGCCGGTGGAACGAAAGTTCATGGTAAAATCATGGCCAATTTCTCGGCGAGATTGGTGGATGGAACTTTGGATAAGCCATGCACTGTTTATTCGAGTGAAGTTAGGGTGAAGATCGCCGCCACAAAGTCCTATGTCTATCCAGACATCTCGGTCGAATGTGAAGAAAATGATGCAGATATTGCAGACGAAATCAACTTAAGAAGCCCGATACTAATCGTCGAGGTGCTTTCTGAATCCACCGCCGCATACGATGTTGGATCAAAATTCTTTAGGTACCAGAGGATTCCAAGCCTGATGGAGTATGTTTTGGTGGATCAGTTCTCGCCGACAATCAACGTCATTCGCAGGAATGACCTCGGTGAGTGGGGCATCAAGACTTCCAACGGACTCGAGGACTTTATCGACCTTCAATCACTCGGGCTGCGGATTCCTTTGGCTGCGATTTACAACCGTGTGGTATTCCCCAGCGAAAAGCGCTCTCTGATTTGAAAGGCATCCCGAATCGGAGGGCCTCCAACATCACCTGCCACCGCCGCCGCCAGCGCGATCCTTCTCGTCCTCCAAACCTGTTTCACGCTTGCGCGCTTTCACTTGCTTGTTGCCGATCAGGTAGCTGAAGTTTACTTTGAATTGACGGCTTTCCCAGCCGCCACGACCATACATCTGCAGTGCATCAGAGATTTGCGAACCTTGCCATTGCATCGTGTAGAGAACGTCTGACACTGAGACCTTGAGATTGCCGCTGCCATGGAAGAGCTTTTTTTGTGCACCGATGTCCATGCCCCAGAAGCGGCGATTTTTGAAGTAGGCCCCCCAGATGCTTGGGCTGTTGTAGAAGCCTGACAACTGAATGGAAAGATCTTTGGGCAGCTTGAAGTTGCTTTGATGAAAAACCGATGCTGAGCTGCGGGAGATATCGATCGTAGTGTTGTTGCCGACATCGCCTTGTTGCCGCACGTTGTATGCGCTCACATTCGTATAAGTGCTCCACCACTTGGTGATGTTGAAGGGGTAGCTCACGCTGATGGTTGCGACGGCTTTTTTGGAAATATTCTGGGTCGTGAGAAAGCTTGCGCCCGGCACAGAGTCGCTCACGCCGATCACCTCGGTAAAAAAGTCATTGGTGACCGCGTAGGAGATGCTGGAGTTGAGGGTGTAGTTGAAGGTATGCGACAACTGCACGTTGTTGGTGTATTGGGGTTTCAAGAATGGATTGCCCTTCATATAGGAAATCTGATCGAGCTTAAATTCAAACGGATTCAGGTTTTCATACTGCGGCCTGTCGATGCGGCGGCTGTATGTGAGGCTCAACGTGTTTTTCTTGTTGAGGTCATATGTCACGCCGCCCGAAGGGAAGAGGTTGATGTAATGCCTTGCGACCCGCTTGTTGTTGGTCGCCACAAAAGCCGTCAAATCACCGATGGAGTTGGTTTGCTCGCCGCGCAAGCCTGCTTGAAACGCAAACTTCTTGAGTTTGGTCTGGTAGTTCACGTAAGCAGCATTGACATTTTCTGTGTAGGTAAATTGATTGCTGCGGGTGGTGTCGAGCACCGAGGCTTCGTTGATGACATCGTAGAAATCGTAAGTATTGTCCGTCGTGACGTAGGTGCCTTTGGCACCGGCGGCAAATGTCCCCTTGAGCAGCGGCCGCTCATAGTCGACCTTGAGCGTGCGCATATCGATGTTGGTGGGCGCATTGCTCATGTAGTTTTGGGCGAATTGGACCAGGCCTGTTTCGGGATCCTTGTAGGTATTGGGCTGGTTGCTGTCGGTCGTGTTGCGAAAGAGCGCATAGTCGACGTCGGCGTTAAAGGTCACGCCGCTGTCATTGTCATATTTGTAATTGAGGTTAAAATTGAGGTTCAAGTTGCTGCCGAAGATATGGTTGCTCGCATCGAGTACCGATACCGGAACCTGCACGGAGTCGGGCGTGATATAGGTGATGCTCGTGTTGTTGTTTTCGGCATGGGAAATGAATCCAGAGGCCAAAACGCCGACAGTGCTGTGCTTGCTCGCAAAATAATCAAAGCCCGTTCTGAAATTGTGGTTGGTGTAGTTGTCGATCATCACCGTCGTGATCGGCCCCAATGTAAGGCCATCTTGGTGGCGCGTGAAATCCATGAAATTGCGCGACTTGCCGGTGCCCAAACTGTAGGAACCGAATGTGCTGAAGTGTTTGTTGCGGTAGTTGGCGCTCACGCTGCCATTGTATTTCCCAAAGATGCCGATGGCGTAGCCGAGGTCCACGGTGGCATTGGCGCCGAGACTTTTGTCGCGGCGCATCTTGATGTTGATGATGCCAGCATTGCCTGCAGCGTCATACTTTGAGCTTGGATTGGTGATGATCTCAAACGACTCGATCTGCGAGCTTTGGATGCTTTTGAGAAAGTTGGCGAGGTCGGAGCCGCTGAGGGGAGATTGCTTGCCGTCAATGTAGATGCGCAGGCCGCTCTTGCCGAGCAGGTTGATGTTGTCGTTGTTGTCGATCATCACGCCTGGCGCCTTGCGCAGCAGGTTGAAGGCGTTGTCGCCGATGGCGTTGGGGGTGTTTTCGACATTGAAGACCAGCATGTCGGGCTTCACCGTCACCAAGGGGCGCTCGGTTTGGATTTGCACCGTGCCAACCTCCGTACCGACCTCTTTCAAGGTCTGCGCCGGCAACTGAAGCTGCTGCCCATCCTCGAGATGGATATCGCCGATGAGACGGGGCTCATATCCGGTAAATGAAATCTTGGCATAATAGTCGCCTGCCGGGATCGGAAACAAGGTATAGCTGCCATCATCGCCAGAAAAACCAGCTTTGACCATGGCCGAATCCTTGCTTGAAAATAGCAATGCGTTGGCAAAGGGTAGGGGACTGCCGTCGGCATCCAAGACCGAGCCGCTGATCTGACCTTGATTTTGGGAAAAAGCAAAACCTCCCACAGCCATCCAAAAGGACAGCATCCAAAAGTGTAGTTTAGAAATCATACTGCAACAGAGGGCGAAAAAATTAATCGGAACGCCCACATAAGACGCACAAAACACCCAAAAGTTTCAAAGATGAGGGGGAAAATGTTGCGCAGTTCTGACCTTTTTTCGAGGTCGATGAACAATGTGGAGACAGAGGCGGATTACTGACGCTTGCAGGTATAGGTACACTTCGTGCGGGTCTTGGCCTGCTGATCGACAATGTCTGTATAGATCAAAAGGCCACCATTGCCGTCAAATTCGCCAGTTAGTGAGTAGTCGACGAGGCTTTTGTTGAAGCTCAAATCTTTGTTCAAATAGACCTCATCGCCCAGCATTGCCACGTAACCATTTTCATCTTGCAGCGGACGGGTCACATACAAAATCGAGGTATCCAGCAAGATCGTTGGGTTGCCTTGCGCGACCAAGTCAAAGACTTCGCAGTTGGCATAACAGTCGTAAGGAGCGATCACGCTTTCGACACGCAACTGTTCCTCTGGTTTGCAGCTTTGGAAAACGATTGCCAAAGCAATCAATGAAAACAAAAGTCCCTTTTTCATGGATGCAATATAAGACCGTTGCGGAATCCTTCCAAGTGGTGGAGCGTTCAGTTGCAAGGATTTGGAGGAGCGATGTATTTATAGACATGGCAAATAGGTCCACGTCCATTGCTCTTTGTGCATTCCATGATGATTTTATCATTCGTGCAGATGGCAAATACGCTCAAAACCAAGGGTTCAAGGCTTCCACTTTTGACAGAAAAATTGTAAACTTCAACAAAGCAATGCGCAACATTCATGGCATCCTCTGGACCGGAAAATGCAACGATGGCTGCCGCTATATTTATGAAGAAGTAAAACAAGATCGGCTCATCGATCAGCTCGTCATCGAAAATGAAGCCGGCAGGGATGCCATTAAAAGTCATCAACATGTAGACTTGGTCTTTCCAGCCGCTGCGGCGATACCTTTTGGGGGCATCAATTTCTCTGCATTGATTCGTCTTTACCACGGATCCGGAAAAAGCGGCATCTACTTTTCAGGATACAGCAAGCAGAAGCCCTTCAATATCTATGGACGATTTATTCATCGCGAAACCATGGACGAATTGTATGCCATCTGGCAGTCGGCAGTATGGCTTGAAGAATAAGGGATAGGCAACGCAAGCAACTCAGACTCACCACAACTCCTCCACCTTGCGCTCCAGCCATTGCAGGTCGGCGATCGGCCTGAGCTCTGCCAAGGCCGCCTGTATCTCCGCAACAGGCTTGCGGCTGCCCAGGCGATGGCGCAGCAACATCTGCACCACCTTGATCTGGTTGCGGTAGGTCATGCGCTGGTATTCCGAAATCTTGCGGCTGCGCCGCAAATAGATTTTGAAACTCTCTATCAGCGAAATCAGCGGCTCCACCTCGCCTTGCTCATACCAGGCCTTGAGCAGCAGGCTCTTGGCGTCGAGGTGGTAATAGACATCCACAAACTCGACCTGTTGCAGCAGCTTGAGGGCGCGGCGATGGTCGCCGACCAGAAAGGCAAGCGCCGCTTCGCTGAACAGCACAGCATTCGGGCGAATGCTGCTCGGCAGGAGCAAGGCGATGCTGTGCATTTGCGTGGCGATGGCGGCGTGATGGCCGAGGCGCAAGCCGAGCGTGATGTAGTTTTTGTAGTGCTGCACCGGAAGTTCTCCCTTTTCTAGCAGGTAGCCGCGGTCGATGAGCAGCGTGTAGAGCGCATAGAGCTGTGCATCGAAGCCGGGCTCGGCGAGGTTGACCATGCGTACACAGTAGTTGAGGGCGAATGCATAGAGCTCGGCAAGCGTGGATTGGGGCAGGTGTTCCTGCCCCTGTGCAAGCAGATGCAGCAAGGCATCGAATGCTGCATGGTCATGCTCGGCTTGCAGCGTGCGCAGCGTGAGGCGATAGACCTCGACGAGTCCGCCAGCGAAGACCACCTGTGGCGCGGCATCGATGAAGGCTAGCACCTCGGGCAGCAAGGGCAATTCGCTCGCCTCGCCGAGCACGATGGCGCGGTTGATAGCCGCCGCCGCGAGCCGC
>JANPHP010000182.1:0-4865 GCA_031424495.1 Bacteroidota bacterium
ACACAGGCACGCTGCCTTCCTTTGGCAACCTGATCTATTTCTCGGGTGCCAATTCAGGACCCACATTCGACAGCGAAAACAGCGACCCACTGTGGATGGGGCGCTACAATGCAGGCTCAGACCAAACGGAGTTGCGTCTCAATCTTGGCGACAATTGCAATGCAGTCGATGCCTTCAGCATCCAAGCAGGCGGTTCGGGCTGCGGCGCCAACACCGAATGGTTTCGTTTTGATGCCACCGGCGTAGCCTCCAAGCCAGGCGGTGGCGCGTGGGCCACCCTGAGTGATCGCCGCGTGAAGCACGATGTGCAGGCATTCACCGATGGCCTCAATGTCGTCAATGCCATCCGCCCCGTAAATTTTCAGTATAATGGACTCGCCCGCACATCTGACAATGGCAAAGTTTACACCGGTGTGATCGCCCAAGAACTGCAAGCGATTGCGCCCTACATGGTCGACGCCGACGGCGAATACCTCACCGTCGACCCATCCGCATTCACCTACATCCTCCTCAACGCTGTCAAAGATCAGCAAGGACAAATCGATGCCATGCGCAAAGAAATCGAAGTCCTGAAGCAAGGGAAGTGAGGCCAAGGAGATTAGGAATGAGGAATTAGCGATTAGAAATTCGGTAGCAGGTTATAGGTAGTAGGTTATAGGTAGTAGGTAGCAGGTGTGCTATTGGCTAGTGCTACACCTACTACCTACTACCTACTACCTACTAACTTCTACCTACTACCTCTAATTTCTAATTCCTCATTTCTAATTTCTAATCACAGATTATTTGCATTTTCACAGCATGGAATCATTGGTTCAAGATAAACCGCGTTTCACGCAGTGGCAGCAATGGATGCTCATCATCGTTGCTTCGCTCGGCTATTTTGTCGACATCTACGACCTTGTGCTCTTCAACGTCGTCAAAAAGGAGAGCCTCGAGTACATCAACCTCGTGCGCAACATGGGTTGGTCGCCCGCCCAAATCAAGGATACGGGTATTTTTCTGTTCAACATGCAGATGATCGGCATGTTGCTAGGTGGCTTGTTGTGGGGTATCTGGGGCGACAAGCAAGGCCGCAAGTCCGTGCTATTTGGTTCGATTTTGCTGTATTCGCTGGCAAATGTCATCAATGCATTCACGCTGGATATCAATGTCTATGCAATCGTGCGTGTGATTGCGGGCATCGGGCTCGCAGGCGAATTGGGAGCGGGCATCACGCTTGTGAGCGAGACCATGAGCAAAGAAAAACGCGGCTATGGCACCATGGTCATCGTGACCTTTGGGGCATTGGGCGCCGTTTTGGCGGCAATCGTCGGCGGCAACGGCAAGGCCCTGGCCGAGTGGATGACCACCCTTACAGGTTACGCCTTCCAAAACTGGCAAATGGTGTACATCATCGGTGGTGCACTTGGGCTCATGCTGCTGCTGTTGCGCGCTGGCACTTTGGAATCGGGTATGTTCAAGGAAATGAAGAGCACCGAGGTACACCGAGGAAATTTTTTCATCCTTTTCAGCAGCTGGAGCAACTTTTTCAAATACCTCAATTGCATCCTCATCGGCCTGCCGATCTGGTACATGATCGGCGTCTTGGTCGCCCTCTCAGGGGATGTATTCTCCATTGAGCTCGGCCTCGTTGGGCCAGATGGCAAGTCGCTCATCTCCAATGGATCGGCCGTCATGTTTTCTTATCTTGGGCTCAGTGCGGGCGACCTGCTCAGCGGCCTGTTGAGCCAGATTCTCAAAAGCCGCAAAAAAGTCGTCGTGATTTTCATCAGCATGAGTACAGCGCTCATGGTTTGGTTTTTGTTCTTCTCGAACGGCATCACGCCCAGCATCTACTATCTAATGTGTTTCCTCATCGGCGCCGCCACAGGCTTTTGGGCCATTTTCGTCACGATTGCAAGCGAGCAATTTGGCACGAATATCCGCAGCACCGTCACCACGACGGCCCCCAACTTCGTGCGGGGAGCAGTTGTGCCGATTACGCTTGGCTTTTCGGCCCTAGCGCCTAGCCTCGGCAATATTTGGAGCGCTGCCATCGTCGGATTCATCTGTATGGGCTTGGCCATGATAGCGATCCTATCGGTGAAGGAGACATTTGGGAAGGATTTGGATTATTTTGAGATTGATTGAGGCGGGGGAATGACGAGGCGGGGGGCGAATGCGTGTCCCGAGCTATGAGCGGGAGCCCCACGCCGATCGATTTCAAACCTCTGGCTTGGCATAGGTTGGGCGCTTGGCGAATCACGGCTATGATTGCAAGGCAGCATTCCTGCACCGCAGCGTCCATTTTCTTTGTAACTTCGCGCCTCCAAAATCTAAAAATGGCCAGAAAAACCCATCATAAAAACTATATCGTCGAGGCAGTCCCCATCGTCGATTGTACCCACGAAGGCAAGGGCGTGGGCCGCAAAGACGAATTGGTGGTCTTTGTGGAAAAGGCGGTGCCGGGCGATGTCGTGGATGTGCGCGTCGTGGGCAAGGAAAAAAAGGTGCCCGTCGGCGTCATTGAAAAGATGTTGACGGCTTCGCCCGATCGCGTGACGCCTGTCTGTGAGCACTTTGGCGGATGCGGCGGCTGCAAATGGCAAAACCTCAGTTATGCCCGGCAATTGGTGCAAAAGGAGCGTCAAGTGACGGAATCCATCCGCCGCATCGGGCATTTGGAGGTGGGGGAGGCCCGCCCGATCATGGCTTGCACTTCGCCCTACAACTACCGCAACAAGGTCGAGTACACCTTCAGCAACAAGGAATGGGTGCCCGCCGAGCAAATGCAAAAGGGCGAGCCGATCGAATGGAATGGCGCACTTGGCTACCACGTGGCCCGATTTTTTGACAAGGTCATCGCCATCGAGGAGTGTCATTTGCACTTGCCGATATTGAATGAGATTCGCAATGAAATCCGTGAATTTACGCTTGAGTATGAGCTGACCTATTACGATATCAAAGCGCATACCGGCTATTGCCGTAATATTTTGTTTCGCACGAGCGAGGGCACGGGCGAGATCATGGTACTTTTGCTCGTCGCAGAGGAAGACGAACGACCTGTAAAGGCGCTTTTCGCGCATTTGGAGAAGGTTTTTCCGCAAATCACATCGATGTTGTGGATCCACAACATGAAGTGGAATGACTCCTATTCAGAGCTACAGCCCAAGATTTACAAAGGCACGCCTTATTTGATCGAGCACCTAGGCCCGTGGAAATATCAGATCAGCCCAACGAGTTTTTTCCAGACGAATACGAGCCAAGCAAAGCGTCTGTATGACGTGGTTCGCGAGTTTGTCGGTGAAAAAACGGGGGTAATTTACGACCTCTATTGTGGTGCGGGCAGCATTGGCATCTACATCAACGATCTCGCCGACAAAATTGTCGGCGTAGAGTATGTAGAGTCTTCTGTGCGAGATGCTTATGTGAATTGTGAACTCAATTCACTCAAGCACCTGAGCTTCTTTTCAGGCAACTTGAAAGACATTTTGAATCCAGAATTTGTGGCACGCGAAGGCCGCCCAGACGTGATCGTGACCGATCCGCCACGTGCGGGCATGGACGAGCCCGTGGTGCAGCAACTGCTCGCGATCGCGGCTCCGCGCATCGTGTACGTGAGCTGCAACCCGGCCACGCAGGCACGCGACCTCGCACTTTTGGGCGCAAAATATGATATCCTGATCTCGCAGCCTGTCGATATGTTTCCGCAGACTAGCCATGTGGAGAATGTGGTGCTGCTAGAATTGAGAAACGTAAGTTCAGCGGAGCCAATTGACAATTGAGAATGGTGCTGCGGAATTGTTGCCTATTGGTTTTGTTTTGGATTCCTCTTCTTGCTTTTGGGCAGGGGGATATTGCGACGATCGCGCATCGTGGTGGGCGTCGGATTGCGCCTGAGAATACCTTGGCCGCTTTTAAGGCAGGGATGGCCATGGGAGTGGATTTTTTGGAATTGGATGTGCATCAGACTTTGGATTCGGTGGTCGTGGTGTCGCACGATGAGACGCTGGATCGCTGCACCGATGGCACAGGCCGCATCGACGAGATGCGTTTTGAAGACATACGCAAGTTTGATGCAGGCAGCTGGTTTGGCGCACAATATGCCGCCGAACGCATTCCCACGCTAACGGAAGCACTCGATCTCGTTCATGGTCAATGCGGTGTCTGGATTGAACTGAAGGCTGGTGGAGACTACCCTGGCATCGAAAAGCGCATCGTGGATTTGATCCATGAAAAGCATGCCGAATCTTGGGCCGAGGTGATCAGTTTTGATGGAGAGGCGCTGCGCAAAATCCATGATTTGGACCCCAATATTCGGTTGCAAAAGCTGATGGTTTCCAACTTGACGTTGTTGCCGATTTACATGGATACAGGCATCCATTTTGGGTCGCCCAAGAAGTACGATTTTGTCGATGGTTACTGTTATTTCCACCGCTGTGCGGGGCGCGGCATTGTGCGCAAAGTACACCGTTGGGGCAAGAAAATGAATATCTGGACCATCAACGATGTCGAGCGTCTCGCGAAATTCAAGCGCCGTGGTGTGGACGGCATCGAGACCGATGATCCGGCAGTATTTTCAAAGCAATGATGAACTTTCGGGTTAGGCTTGAAAAAAAATATGCCTATCGCGAACTTTACCCCTAGACCTCGCTGAGATCAGGCAAAGGTATCGCAGAACACCAAAACTGGCTGATTGAAGTCGCCAGCATGTCATGTCGAGCAAGCCGACTGGCGCCGCCGAGACATCTAGCGCCAACAAATACACCTCCTACTTGAAGACTCCGATTTGTAACTCTTCATCAGCAATATCAGTCAGCTACAAGTGTATCAATAGGCGCAAGATGTCTCCGCTACATCTTCGATTCGGTCGACATGACATTTCA
>JANPHP010000183.1:0-24318 GCA_031424495.1 Bacteroidota bacterium
TGCCCTCGACGGCGATATCTAGCGGCCCATCCTCCACATCCAAGGCTTGCAACATGTCTTCATAGTCTTGGCGCTTGTTTTTGGAGGTATTCATGTCGCCGCAGACGATCTGTGGCACATTGGCGCGCTGATGGCGGTCGAGCATGGCCCGCATGTCCTGGTACTGCGATTGGCGTATCGCCTGTGGGCCGATGGATTGCAGGTGGGTGCCCAGGACTTGAAAGGTCTGCCCCTCATGCTCGCCCTCGAGCAGCAAGGCACCCTTGCGTGCAAAACAATCGGCAACCCCAAAACACTTGGTAAACTTGATTTCCTCCAGTTGGCGCAGGGGAATTTTGCTCAGCACCCAGATGCCACTGCTCGTCCCGAAGCCGCCGTCGTTGTTTGCAGGGCCATATTCGTAGGGAAAGACGCCGTCGAGGTGCTTGCGGATGATGCGGCGGGCTGCGCTCAAAAATGCTTCTTGAAATACCAGTACCTGGTAGTCGCTCGCCTTCAATTCCTCGGCGATCACCTGTGCACGCGTGCGCTTGCCAGTATGTTGCACAAACCGAGGCAGCATGTAGATGTTCCAAGAGAGAATGCGCAAAGGCTTGGCCTCAGGCAGTGGCACTCCATGCACCTGCACGGGCGAGGCGATCAATCCACCTACCGTCAAACCCAGCAAAAGCACGCAGCTCGTAAAGAAATTCTTGATCATTGAAACTGATTGGTATCAATATCCTTAAAATGACTGATTTGCAAATGAATCCAGCGCCGCAAATCTTCAACGAAACGCAGAAGCCAAGCAGCCCAAAAACAGCCGGTTTCCATTGGAATGATACCTAAGTCGTGGCGGTGGTTGCATGGTCGCCAATAAAAAACCGAGGCCTCAGCACGATGTCTGAGGCCTCGGCCATGTGTATGTGCTACCCCGCTAAAAGCAGAGCGCTGGATCATCTTTTACCATTTGTCGAAGGCTACTCGCACCCCTTTGATCGTCCGTAATCGCGCCTCGATGCGGCGACGTTCAAGGTCGGAACTTTTCTTGGTCTGGGTTTCATCTTTGAACTCGCTCGACCTTTCATTTTCTAGCCTCATGATAACCTCCTATTTAATTGATGAACGTAGAGATACCTTACCGGTATAGCATTTGACTCAAGTTACGCAGAAAAACGAGCCGAGTTCGGTGGCTGTAAGGTTGAGGCAATAATTGATGTACCAACAGGAAATTTCGGCTTTCGAATTACCTAGAACAATGTGGTTTGCTGCCCATATTCAATGGATTGCTCGTGGTCGAGCAGCCATTTTTTTCTGTGGACGCCACCGGCATAGCCTGTAAGGTCGCCCGAGTTGCCGACGACGCGGTGGCAAGGAACCACGATACTGTGGCGGTTTTGGCCATTTGCAGCGCCCACGGCGCGGATGGCTTTCTCATTTTTGAGGGCAAAGGCCACATCTTTGTAGCTGCGCTGCACGCCAAACGGGATTCCGCGCAACACATTCCACACCTGCATCTGAAAATCCGTACCCTCGGCGCGCAGCGGCAAGTCAAATGTTTTGCGGGTCCCCGCGAAGTATTCTTCGAGCTGAGCTTGGCAAGTGATCAGGCATTCGGGGATCAATTCGCTTTGCCCGGCATCCTCATCCATAAAATTGATGGCCGTGATGCCGCTGTGGTCGCCATCGATGCGGATGTAGCCGACGGGGCTGTGAAAGCTCAGGTGAGCATGCAGGGTTTTGGGCGAATTTACGCGCATGATGTGGGGGATTTCCATGATCTCCTCAAATATCGATAGACTCCAAAGTGCATGCAAGGTAATGCAGGGCCGGATCCAAACGTATCGATTGGCGCTTGATTTGGTAATACCCCTGCGGCAACCCGAAGCTCACACTGACGTAGCCCTTGATCACGATCCATCTTTTTTCAATTTGGGCTTGATTGAGGCGAATGATATAGCGGCAGTCCTTACCCTGCTCCGCCACTCCGATCAGCTCTCCTTCTTGATAAATCTCCATCGGGTCCTGGTACAAAAGCCTGCGGTTGCCTATCTCGGAATTGGGATCGATGATAAACTCCAAGCCCCATTGATACACTGTGTGCTCGGAGTTCACTGCAGTTTGCGCGTTCAGCACCTGCAAGCCAAACACACACAAAAATAGCACCGTCAAAACCCGTATCATCCTTGAAATTAATCCTTTGGATTGAAAATATCAACTTTGGGATTCGCCCCCCTCACCGCCCCCGCAAAGCCCAGCTATACTTCCACCACACCTCGCGTGCGGTGATCGTGCACACGCGCCAACCGCGCCAGCCATCCAGAAAACCCCTCCGCAGCACGTACATCTGCACAAATCGCCATGCCGGACTCGTTGCAGCTTTGAGCAGCAAGCCCACTTTGCCTTGGCCGCGCAGCTTGTCAGCAGCGAGTGCAGCATATTTGCGGGCCCGCTCACGGTGCTCCGCCACAGTATAATAGGTATAGTGCAACAGATCCCCCGACAGGTGCGTCACGGGCAGGTCGGCATCGGGCACCAACTCCTCGTGTACATATGCGCCCTCCCAGCGGGCGCGACCCTTGGGAAAGAGCCGCATTTTCACGTCGGGGTACCATCCGCCGTGGAGCACCGGCTCCCCACAATAAAACGCCAGCCGATTGAAGCGATAGGCTCCTGCAAGATTGCCCTTCACCCCGAGCAGCGACGTCCGCAACTCAGGACCCACGACCTCATCCGCATCCAAAGACAAAATGTAGGGATGCGCCGCCATCGCATTGCCGAGATTTTTGGTGGCGGCATAGCCCAGCCACTCCTGATCCACCACCCGCGCCCCCGCAGCACGGCAGATCGACTGCGTGCCATCGGTCGAGTGCCCGTCCAGCACAATCACCTCGTCGGCGATGCCTACAAGCGACGCCAAGCACCGCCCGATGTTGCGGGCCTCATTGTGGGTGATGATGATGGCGGAGATATTCAACAGTCTGTGCTTTGTGATTGGAAATTAGGAATGAGGAATGAGAAATTGATCGATACCCCAAATCAATTCCTAATTCCTAATTCCTAATTCCTAATTCCTAATTCCTAATTCTAAACTTCTACCTATTCAAATAACGCTAATCATCCCCCCTCCCGCAACCATCCGACCGATGGGCTTGGGTGCTGCGGGCAGATTCAGGGTCAGGGCTAGCGCTTCAAACTCGGCTACGTGCACGGGGTCGATGGCGACGAGCAGGCCGCCGCTCGTCTGCGGGTCGGCGAGCAGGTCACGCACCTCCGGTGAGATGGGCTGCACGCGGTGGCCATAGCTGTCCCAATTGCGCTTGGTGCCGCCGGGCACGCAGCCTTGGGCGATATAGCCCGGCGCGGCAGGAATTTTGGGCACGGCAGCAAAATCGATCTCCGCATCCAAGCCCGCGCCCACACACATCTCGCTCAAGTGCCCGAGCAAGCCAAACCCGGTCACATCGGTCATGGCATGCACATAGTCAAGCTTGCCAAAGACAGCGCCCGGCTTGTTGAGCGTGGTCATGAGCGAGACGATGGTCGCCAAGTCTTCCTCGCTGAGCAGGCCGCGTTTTTGGGCGGTACTCATCGCGCCGATGCCGAGGGGCTTGGTCAGGTACAGAATGTCGCCTGCCTTTGCAGTGTCATTGCGCTTCAAGTTGGGCAGGGCCAAGATGCCGGTCGCCGCCAAACCAAAGATGGGCTCGGGGCTGTCGATGCTGTGGCCGCCTGCCAGGCTGATGCCCGCCTCGCGGCAAATCGCGCGGCTGCCTTCCAAAACCCTTGCGGCAACTTCCTCAGGGATCTTGCCGACCGGCCAACCCAAGATGGCGATCGCCATCAAGGGCGTGCCGCCCATCGCATACACATCGCTGAGCGCGTTGGCACTCGCGATGCGCCCGAAGTCATAGGCATCGTCCACGATCGGCATGAAAAAGTCGGTCGTGCTGATGATGCCCATGCCGTTTTCAAGGTCATAGACGGCCGCATCGTCGCGGCTGTCGTTGCCGACCAACAAGCGGGCATCGGGCATGGCAGGGATCGAAGAGTGTAAGATCTTATCCAGAACGGCGGGGGCGATTTTGCAGCCGCAACCTGCCCCGTGGCTAAACTGCGTAAGCTTAACCGTATTTGTCAACATTTCCATGGAACCAAGTGTGTGAAAAAGTGGAAAAACTCCATCCGCAATTTACGGATAGATCCGTATTTTGAACTTTAGATTCATCACCCCCTATGTTTATGAGTGCAATTATTGTCAGGTTTCAATTCACGGATTTTAAGGTCAATGAATTGGTAGAATTGCTCAAAAACCGCTACGGCGGCGCTCTCAACTACATTGCTGAGGGCACCATCCTCATCGACACCTACGACAAAGCCGAGGACCTCTTCCAAGAACTGCAGCCGCTGTTTACCTTTGACGACAAGCTGTTTGTGGGCGAATTGAAGGACTACAAGTCGATGCACAAAGTGAGCCGCAGCCGCCCGTCGATCCACAAGCTCGCGATGTAGCTGGTATAGCCTGCAAATTTCGTATCCATCACCCCCCGATATCCGCCCCGTCATGCCCAGCATGGCGGGGTGTTTTTTTGCGGATGCTGTCGGCGCACAAAGCAAATGCCCCAAGCCGAGTAGACTTGGAGCATTTGCGGTTATTTTTTGGGGATCAGGGCGTTGGAGTGATGCCGTGCTTCTTGTTGAAGGCGGCGATGCCTGATTTCAAGAACTCCACATAGGCTGGAATGTCTTGGTTAAAACCACGTGGCAGCACCAACTTGGTTTCGTCGTGGTTCATCAAAACATAGAGTGGCTGTGCCATCACGGAAAAGTTTCTACTTGAATAATCGAGCACCCAGTCACCTACCGTACGAAGCTTGACCCCATCAGGGCTAAGTTTAGGCGTTTCAAACTCCGTCTTGTCATCAGCGTAGAGCGACACCATCACAAACTCATTGAGCAGCAACTTGCGCACATTGTCATCTGGCCATACTTGTTGCTCCATCTTGCGACAATTGGCGCAGGTGTGCCCTGTAAAGTCCACAAAGAGCGGCTTGTTTTGTTCTTTGGCAAATGCAATGGCCTGATCAAGGTCATAAAACATGCAGAAACCATGCGCTTCATTTTCAACTCCAATGTGGGCATTTACGCGATCCGATTTGCAGATTTTGGAATTGATTGTACCTTCCTCTGCAAATTGGTGGGGCAGCAACTTTACACCAATTTCTTTGTTCATCGGTGGCAGTAAGCCTTCCATCATCGGCAACGGGCCTCCCCACATTCCTGGCACCAAATACATCACGAATCCAAGTACGCCTATTGCAACCAAAAGTCGCGGCACCGTGATACTCTCCTTTTTCTCATCATGCGGAAGCAATATCCAGCCAAAGAAATAAAAGGCGAGACAAATGAAGATAACGATCCAAAGCCCGAGGAAGATTTGACGATCCAAGAGGTGCCATTGCATCACTTGATCAAAATTGCTCAGGAATTTCATGCACAAAGCCAATTCCAAAAAGCCAAAGACCACCTTCACGGTATTCATCCATCCGCCAGCCATCGGCAATTTTTCCATCAGCTTGGGCAACATTGCCATCAAGCCAAATGGAATTCCAAAGGCAAATCCAAAGCCCAACATCGCTGCGAATGGCTTCCACCCACATTCAGTGCCTTGCGTGGTTTGGACCAATGCTGCGCCGAGGATAGGGCCAGTGCAAGAAAACGAGACGATTACAAGGGTCAAAGCCATGAAAAATGGCCCCAAAATACCGCCCGCCGTCGCCTTATTGTTGGCCGCTGTGCTCCATTTGCTGGGAAGTGTAATTTCAAACATTCCTAAAAATGAAAGCGCAAACACGAAGAATATTGCAAAGAAGATCAAGTTGGGTATCGGGTGGCTCCCCAAAATGTACAAAGCCTTGCCACCAAAAATCACTGATATCAAGAATCCAACGAAACCATAAATGAAAATGATCGAAGCGGCATAGAGCAATCCATTTCTAATCCCTTTGGCGCGATTTTCAGCTCCCTCGCCTTGCTTCACAAAAAAGCTCACCGTCATTGGAATCATCGGGAAAACGCATGGCGTCAAAATCGCTATCAAACCTGCAAAAAAGGCAATGATAAAGCTTGACCAAAGTGCTGAAGGGCTACAGTCGCCCGATGCTTCTGAGGTGGTTTCCTGTTCCGCAGTGGTCGGAGCCGCCGTCACCGCCGGTCCCCAAGGGGCCTCGGCTTTGCCGGCTGCTGTGTAATATTCGGTGATGCTGCCTTTCAGCCATTTTGCAAAACTCTCGGCATCTGTGTAGCCGATCGACTCGCCAAATTTGCGGCCCTCGGAGTCGCTCAAGGTAAACAGTGGGTGATTGACGACACCGAAGCGCGCCAATTGGAAATCGGCAAAATAGGCGCCCAGCGTCTGTGCAGCACTGCCGTCAGCAAGCTTCAAATCTGCTGGCGCGGCGGCTTTCTCATCCACAAAAAACTTAGCCAACACGACGCGGTGGCGCAAAATGCTGTCCACCGCTGGATTTTTGAAGATTTCGGCCTCCATGCGGCGGCTTTCAGCATCCGAATAGGCTGTGAAGTACATCAACAGCGGGCGGCCCACCTTGGCGGAATAAGCTTTGGCTTGGGCTGGATGGTAAAAGGCGCAAACTGCGGCACTATCGATCTTGGGAAACAGCTCGGCGAGGCGCAAGTCTTGCCTCAAGACGTTTTGGCTCAGGCTCACGGTGCTGTCGTAAGCAGTGAAGCTGAAGCTTTCTGCTGGATTCAGCTCGGGTGGCGTGCTCGCTTGTCCAGATGTATCGCCCACCACAGGCGCGACGCCCAAGCCACAATCCTTGGCGGTAAATGCCCATTTCAATTGGGGCTTCAAGAAAAAGCATCCTGCATCGTCTTTACAGACCTGTGCATCAAACTGACCAGAGACCACGACATTGGCGCCGGTGATTTCGATCTTTTGTTTGAAATCGACTTCCTTTTCATGGAAGCTGCGGAGCAATCCGCCCATGATCTCGTCGTCGACTTCATCAGGCACATGGTTTTCGGTCATTTTGCCCTTCAGCTTCACGCCCTTGGACTCATCCGCAAACAGCTTAAAGGTAGTGGGATTGTATTGGATGTTGCCATCGGTACGCGAAGAATAGAGGTGCCAACCCTCCATCATGCTCTTGCCCTTGAAGGTGAGGGTGATCACGTCGCCGACGCAGATGTCTTTGGTCTTGGAGGCCACCACGCTGAACTCAGCCTGCGGCACTTTGGGATCCTTGCCATCAAAAACGGGCAAGCCTTGGGCAAAACCCGAGACAGCCATGACCAATATGAAGAGCAAAAGGCCTGCTGTACGCAAGCCCGGGAGCAACCTATTTTTCATTTGATTCTACTTTCCACTCATTCCTTGGCTTTGGTTTCGAGCTTGAACTCCGCCGTGAGCGGAATGCATTTGAACTCGTTGCAGGCCATGTAATCAAAATAGCCGACCAAGGCCACGTCTTTCTCCGTGAGCTTGATTTCCTGTGAAAATAGGACTTTTGCTTTATAGTAGCGAACCGTTCCGCCCATTATGTCGTCAAAACTACTCGTCATTGCCCCTTCTTCGAGCAATTTGTCGCCTGCACTGAATCCCATGCTTGTTTCTTCCCATCCCAGGACCGCAGGTTGATAGGCGCCTTCCTCACTGGGGATGGCAGAATAGACATGCCAACCGGCCTTGGGTGTCGCCTCGATTTGAAATTTGGTGGTACCACCGACTTTGAGGTGATCCTCGTCTGCGAGGGAAAATTTCACGATCGCGGCTTCGCTTTCACTTTTTTGCGCGTGCAGCGCTGTTGTGATCACCATTGCCAAGAGCAACATCCAAACATTTTTCATCGCTTTCATAAGGATTCAGTTTTGGGGTGAATGCACACAAAAATCAAGCCAAGAGGCTTTCCAGCAGCTTGAGGCCTTCCATATTGCCGAGCAGATTGTCGGCGGCGCGCTCGGGGTGGGGCATCATGCCAAAAACGTTGCGGCTCCTGTTGGTGATGCCCGCGATGTCGTTGAGGCTGCCATTGGGATTGGCCTCAGCATTCACGATACCCTTTTCATTGCAATAGCGGAAAAGCACTTGGTCATTGTCCTCGATCTTGCGCAACACGTCTGCCTCGGCGTAGAAATTGCCCTCGCCGTGGGCGATGGGTATTTTGTAGCCTTTTGCGGGCATGAGTTTGGCGGTGAGGATGCTGTTTTTGGTCGCTGGGCGGATGAATACATTCTTGCAGATGAAACTACAAGAGGTATTGCGGGTGAGCGCGCCCTCAAGCATGCCCGCCTCGGTGAGCACCTGAAAGCCGTTGCAGATACCCATGACATAGCCGCCTTTTTTGGCGTGGGCCGAGACCTCGTCCATGATCGGGGAAAATCGCGCGATGGCACCTGAGCGCAGGTAATCGCCATAGCTGAATCCGCCTGGCAAGAAGACAAAGTCGCAACCTTGAAGGTCGTGGTCTTTGTGCCAAAGCTGAACGACTTGCTGACCGAGATTCTCGCGCAGTGCGTAAATCAAATCAGCATCACAATTGCTGCCGGGGAATGTGACAACGCCAAATTTCATGCGTAGATGCGTTTATTTTCAAGAAGCGGTAAAAATAAGGAATGCTGACTGGAGTGGCAATTGAAAAGCGCAATGAATTGCGCTTGTTTTTGAACGCCGTCCGCTTTGCCGCTCCTAGCGGTAATAAATTTTGTAGCTCTGATCGCCGACCGTCGCCAAGCGCACTTTGTAGGGCGCAAACAGGATCGGCATCTTGTCGCGCAAGACTGGAAACAGGTTGCGCGGGTCGATGATGTACTCGGGCATCTCATCCCTAAACTCGCGGTAGGTCTCGACGAGCGTTTCGGTGCGCGAGATCAGGCCCTTTTTGCTATGCTCTCTGAAGGCTTCAAGCTTGTAGTAGGCCAATGAAAAATTGGTGTAGCGCGTCGCGCAGGGCAAGCCGAGCATTGCATAGATGCTTGGTTCATAGTCCATCACGAGGATGCCGTTTTTCACCTTGCTCTTGTCGATATAGGCCTCTAGTGGATGCGGCTTGTTGAGACGGTCCCTGAAGCCAGCGACCCATCCACCTTTCTTGATATAAGGATCGGCCATCGTGAAGCTGCTCGGGTAGGCGCTCACCAAAAAGATCCCAAATGTGCCGAGCGGGATCGCCAATGCTGCGACAAGCGCAAGCTGCCGCAACCACGGATTCATGCGCAACTCAAAAAACTTGGAGGCATAGATCGCCACCGGCGGCACGAGCAGGTAAAAATAGTGCAGGTACAGGCGGCCACCGCCGATCACGACCGTGAGCAAGGCCGCTCCAAACCAGAACAACAAAAAAATCTCCACCTTGCGCAGCCTGATGGAATTGGTATAATAGTTCAGCCGGAATTGTGCGGCGGCAATCAAAGCAAACAAAAAGATGGGTCCCCACAATTGCAAGTATTGCCCGAGATTGAACAAAACCGAGACTTTTTCGCCGAGGTTTTTGCCAATGGCGACATAGTCCAAGTTGTACACGAGCCCGATATCCCAATAGGCCTCGATCGCACCTGTGAGGTAGATCACCCCGATCAAGACCATGATGGACAATACAAACCCCGCCAACATCGAGAAAATCTCACTGAGACGCGGCGGCTGTATCGTGAGATAGCCACCCAGCAAACCCAAAAAGAGAAAGATCGACTGGTATTTGATCATGAAGCAAAGCCCTAAGAGCAGCCCCGCCAAGAATAATAGATTGTTGTTTTTGGAGGAGCGCTCACTCAGATTCATGATTTGAAACACGGCGAGCATCACGGGTAAATTGATCAAAATCTCGCCATTGAGCTCCTGTGCATACCACGGGACCGCACTGAAAAAGACGAGCAAAAAACCCGGCAAGAGTGAAAACTTCTCGATCAGCTTGTTGTCGACCACAAACTGATTGAGCAGTAGCGCCGAGATGAAGATATAGATGACCGTGAATGCGCGAATAGCGATAATGGCCTTGCTGGCGAAAATCCAGACAAAAAAGGCATAAAACCACACCAAAACCGGCGGCTTGTTGTCCCAAGTGTCGACGTACTGCACCCCGCCATCGACCACTTTTTCAGCGCAAGTGAGGTAAAAACTCTCGTCTTGCTCAAAATAATTGGGGTGAAAGGAAGGCAATCGCACAGCCACCGTGATCAAGAAGAGCACGACGTAGGTAAACAGGTGATTGTATGAAAACAGCCTCAGCATTCAGCAAGCAATACTATGGTCAAATTAACCACGGAAACAGGGATAAAACAAAGTCCTTAAAAACGAGACGTTCCATACAGGGCTGCGCCGCGCATGGAACGTCTCTTCTGTATAGCGCAATGGGGTCCTAGAAATCGACCTCGTAGCGCATGTCACGCACGTCTGAAAGCTCGCGCATACCCATGAACAGTGCATTGATGGCCTGCTCGGTTTTGCTGCTTTTCAGGGTCTGCGACTGCATCATTTTGTTAAAGTCGTCCATGGCTGCGGGCTCTTGGATCCCTTCCAATTTCACCACAAACACACCAGCGTTGCCTGCCAATGGCTTGCTCAGCTCGTTTTGCTTCAGGCCAAATGCACGACCAACCACTTTGGGTTCTGCGCCGACACCTTGCACATCGCTGGAAGCCATGCGCAAACCGCGAGCTTGACCAGTCGTGGCGCCGACACCATAGCTTGCTGCCATTGCTTGCAAGTCTGCACCACCTGCGCTGAGCTTGCCCTTGATCTGCTTGGCCTTGACCCAATTGCGCACTGCAACTTCAAAGGCCAAGTTTTGCTTCAAGCCATCGACATTGCTGTAACCACGTGCACCTTTGTATTCGATTTTCGCGATCACAAAAGCGTCTTCGGCTTCGATCAAATCTTTGCTCACAGCGCCTTGCTCATTTTTGAATGCCCAGGTCACGACAGGGCGACCTGCGGTGATGCCCATCAAGCTGTAGGTGCCTGGACCGATGTTGCCAGTGGTCATCGGGCGAGCCTCAGGATAGGTTCTCAAAACAGAGTCCATGTCGCTGCCAGAGACAACTTCGCCATGGTACATCGACGCACGTTTGAAGATCGAGTCATTGGTTGCAGAGCCGGCCTTTACTTGGCGAGTGATCGTGGCAAAGCTATAGAGCTTGTTGCTGCGATCGACCACTTGGACCACGTCATAGCCGCCTTGCGGGCTGCTCGTGATGGCGACCTTGCCTGTTTGTGTAGCCTTGATGTCTTTGGCAAATACATCGCCAAATGCATTTTCAGCTACCCAACCGAGTTCACCGCCATTGCCCTTGTTGGGGTCGTCTGATTTCTCAGCGACGATGGCTGCAAACCTTGAGGGATCGGTTTCGATTTCTTTCCTGATGGCTTCAGCCTTCAATTTTGCGGCGACGCTGTCGGCGCTGGTAGGTCCAGCGATGCTCACCAGCACGTGGCGCAGGTTCACGTTGGCATTGGCGCTGTCTTCAGTGACGGCGACGACGCGCAGCAACTGATAGCCCGTTGCGCCAAGCAAGGGGCCTACGACGGTGTCGGTGCGACCTTGGATCGCTGCCAATGCGGGTGGCAACTGTGCCAGCGGCTTGGCGCTGGAGTCGATCGTGCGATCATCTGAGCTGTTGGCAGCAAACACGAAGGGCGAGGTGCTCGTGCGCAAGTCTTCGCCGAGCTTGGAGAGCTCTTCACGTGAGTTGGCGCTGTCGAGGCGGCTCGGTGCGATGCTGAAATAGACATATTTCAAACGAACTTCATCATCGGTGCGCTTGAATGATTCACGATGGCTATTGAGGTACTCATTGCGGTCGCCATCGGTGATTTGCAATTGCTCGTCAGGAATCGTGGTATATGGCACGTAGAGGTAGCTGATGTCTGCCGTGCGTGACGATTGCTCATAACCCCACTTGAGCTCATTGTCTGAGACCAATGCGCTGCCTTTGATGGCAGACTGCCATTTGTTGCTGCGGCGGTCGAGGCTGATGATCTCGCGCAGGTCGAGCAAGCCTTGCTTCCAGTTCTTCCACATGTCTTGCGTCTGTGGATCGTAGAGGTCGATCTCGTCTGCACGCTGAAACACGAGTGGCACCATGCTAGGGTTGTAGCGGCCAGTACTGTCAGAGAAATATCCAGACTGCTGAACGTAGGGGTGATAAATCTGCCCCGTGAACATCATCATGAGTTCATCGTCAGAAATGCTGATGCCAGCATGCTCCCACTCGCGGCCATAGTAGGACTCACGCACCAAACTCTGCCAAGCCTGCTCTTTGAGCTGGTATTGCTCAGGGGTAGAGTTTGCATTGGGATTGTTTCGTTGGGCCAATTCATACTTGGCCATGAGTGCATTGTATTCCAGGGAGCTTCCATTTACCTCACCTACGGTGCTGGTTTGGCCACGGCCAAGCCCACCACCTTTGTTGACCACACTACTGAAGATGAAAGCAAATAGCGAGAGTGCGATAATCACAATCACTAGACCTACATTCTCGCGGATTTTCTTTAAGACGGACATATTTCTACAATACTATTAAACGCGTATTCCTTCGTCGATTTATAGAGGCGTGCAAGTTACACGGATAAGTTCTCAAAACCAAAAAAGCAAAGTGTTGAAAATCGGCATTTTCACGGGGGATAATGCGCTGCTAGGCGGTTGTGGATCATTCTGCAAGACGCTCCACACGCACGATGTTGAGCCGGCTGTCGCTGGCATCGGTGATCACAATCTTGAATCTCCCGATCTCCACGACATCGTCGATCGCAGGAATCGCTTCTAAGTAATGGATAATCAGCCCCGCCAAGGTGCTGTACTCTCCCTCGCCCTCTGGCAGACCCAGCTCCCAATCCTCATTTACATCCCTCACCTCCAGCCGCGCACTAAACAGCCAACTGTCGGCGCTCAGTTGTTTGGCCAGCAATTCTTCCTCCTCAGGCTCGTCGTGCTCATCTTCGATTTCTCCAAAAACAACCTCGACCACGTCCTCGATCGTGACGATGCCCTCTGTGCCGCCAAACTCATCGATCACAACGGCGATGCTTTTGCGGTTTTTGGTAAATTCAGACATGAGCAGGTTTGCGGCCATCATTTCGGGTACCACCATGATGGGCTGCAAGACCTCCTGAATGGTTTTGGGCCGCTTAAATAGTGCGCTGTGGTGCACAAAACCCACGACCTGATCGATGGTGTCTTGGTAGACGAGGATGCGAGAGTGGCCCTGCTCGATGAAATAGGTGTAGAGTTCATCGACCGTGCTATCGATGTTCACGGCCTTGAGCTGGGTGCGAGGCACCATGAACTCGCGCACCCGCCGCTCATTGAAGGTCATCGCATTCGTAAACATCTCCTCATCGATCTCGGGCTGATCCTCGTCTTCTGAAGTGTTGTTGAGGTTTTGTTGCAGGTATTGGCTCAGGTCGTCTTTGCTGAAGACGATCTCCTCTTCCTTGTAGCGAATGCGCAAGATGGTACGTAGAAAAAACCGCGCACTGGCATTCATTGTTGTCACCAGTGGCCTGAATAGCCAGATGGAGAACAATAATCCGCCCGTGGTAAAGGTCTGAAACATGATTTGCTCAGCCTTCAACCGGAAAAATGCCTTGGGGAAAAACTCGCCGATGTAGAGCACGAGCAGTGTCGCAAACCCCGTCTGCAGCGCGAGCAAAGCATAGGGCTCACTTTTGGGGTCGACCCAGCCCCAGTGCTCAAAGAGATTGCCCAGCAGGTTGCCGATCGCGATGCCATACATGATAAGCGCCAGCGTAGTCCCCACCAAGATTGTCGAGAGCACCCGCGGCGTCTGCTTCACAAAGCCTGACAGCAGGATACCTGCGCGGTCGTTTTGCGCATTTTTAAGCTCGATTTTGAGCCTGCTTGTACTCAAGAAAGCGGTTTCAATGCCCGAAAACAATGCCGAAAACAGCAAGGCCACAACCACCAAGATGATATCTGCAATCTCAGTTGTCATCTTGCTCTTGGGATTCGGCTGGCGCATCGCGCTCTTCCTGATCCATTTGTTCCATCAATTGCCGCTGTTTGCGCCTGAAGGTGTACATGAATGAACACAGCATGGCACCCAAACTCAATCCAATCTTGGGTCCAATTTCCATTTGGCTCAGATTCATCCCCAAGTAAATCGCGAGCCCAAGGCCGCAAAGGAGATAGACATATTCAAGATACCGCATCATAGATCTCCCTCCTTCACATTGACAGCACCGTTGATATTGAATATTTTGTACTCTGTGAAATCGGTGTTGGCATCCAAGCTATCGCCGTAAATGATCTCGGTCGCGGTGATGATCTTGACCAAATTGCGGTCGGTGTGAATGCGGTTTTTGGTTTTGTTCCACCACAAGTGCTCTGTCCTGAGCTGATCTCCCTTGGAATTGATCATCACAACCTCGCCCCAAACCTCGGCCTCATTGAATTGGTTGCGAAACTTGCCGTTTTTGGCGACGAGATCGGTCTCTTTTGTGCCCTCAGGGGTGTAAAACGATAGGTGCATCCCTTTGTCGAAAATGCGCACATCCTCATTTTCCTCGCGTGCCTCGATGGCATGCGGCGCTTCCAATTCGGCCTGCACGATCGCATTCTCTGAAAATACAAATCGCACTTGAAAGGCCTCCTTCACAGGCGTCCCTTCCTCAAATTGCTTCAGGGTCGCATCCTCCTCCTCGGTGCGGGTGCAACTCCATGCAGCAAAAGCTAGCAATACTATGATCCAGAACTGTCGCATCATCTATCGAATTGCAAATTTACGAAATATCTCATTCTCCTGCATCTGGATTGCGGAGACCACCTTGGGTGCTGTCGATGGCGAGCGCCGACAACACGTGCAAAATCTCGTAACCCTTAAAAAGCGGGTCGCAGATGACCGTATCCCCTTCCAACATGATGGTTTGCGTGAGCACCAGAGTCGCCCCCAACAATGCCACCTGCGCATGGTCGCCCCGATAGGGCCACAAAAGGTCGTCACCCTCAAAAGTCGTACCATCACTCGATTCCAAACTGAAGCCCATCCAATTCATTTCCTTCCAAGGATGCAAAGCGATCGCGGACTTCGCGCTCAAGACCAGCAAATCTTTCCCCATTGCATCGACAACCTGAAGATGTGGGCTTTCCAAAATAGCACGAGCTCCCGCCCCTTCGCCGCGTATGCCAAGATTTGCCGCTGAGATTTTGAGGGAAAATGCAGGCTTTTTGAGCAGGTAAACGGGGTGGCCGATGTCTTGGTGAAATTCGGAGGGTAGCTCGGCGGCACGATCAGACCAAGTCGGTTTTGCGCCCCGGTCACAGCCTAGGAAACCTAAACAACAGATAAAAATCCACAGCAGCCGATGCCTGCTATGCCATTGAAGTAATGTGGATGATGAGCGAATGAAAGACATGCTGTGTAATCCCAAACGGGAATCGGGGCAAAATACGATATTTGTACAGAAATCTTGAAACTGAATCCATGGACCTAAAATCGAAGCTGCGCAGCCGCGCCCAAGAAATCTGGCAAGACACCGTGAATTTGCGTCGGCAAATACACGCGCATCCTGAGCTGGCATTTGAAGAATATGTGACGAGCGCCCTCGTAAAAAGCGAATTGGCGGCAGCAGGCATCGATTTTCAGGAGAATATCGCCAAGACGGGCGTCGTCGGCTTTGTCAAGGGCGGTTTGGGCGAAGGCAAGACCATCGCCCTGCGGGCCGACATGGATGCCCTGCCGATTTTGGAGGCGAATGCCGTCGAATACGCGAGTCGCGTGCCCGGCAAGATGCACGCATGCGGGCATGATGTGCACACGAGCTCGCTCCTGGGCACCGCACGCCTGCTGCAAGAAAACCGCGACCAATTTGCTGGCACGATCAAGCTCATCTTCCAACCCAGCGAAGAAAAATTGCCCGGCGGCGCCTCGGTCATGATCGCCGAAGGCGTGCTCGACAACCCAAGCGTGAGCTCCATCTACGGCCAACACGTGATGCCCGGCATCGCTGCTGGCAAAATCGGAATGCGGCGCGGCATCTACATGGCGAGTGCAGACGAGATCTATCTCCGCATCAAAGGCAAGGGCGGGCACGGCGCCATGCCTCAGGCTTGCGTGGACCCCGTCGTGATCATGGCCCAGGTCATCACCTCCTTGCAGACGGTGGTGAGCCGCATGGCCGACCCCCGGCTGCCCTCCGTGCTTACATTCGGCAAGGTCATCGCCAACGGCGCGACCAATGTGATCCCCAACGAGGTCTACCTCGAAGGCACCTACCGCTGCATGGACGAGCCGCAGCGCATGCGCGCCCACGACATGATCGCCCGCATGGCCGTCGACATTTCCCGCAGCATGGGCGGCGATGCCGAGATCGACATCATGAAAGGTTATCCTGTCCTCGTGAACGACGACGCGCTCGGCGAGCGTTCCCGCCGCTGGGCCGAGGATTTTGTCGGCGCAGAAAATGTGCAAGACCTCGATCTCTGGATGGCCGCCGAGGATTTTGCCTGGTACACCCATCAGGTGCCCGGCTGCTTCTACCGCCTCGGCACGCGCAACGAGGCGCGTGGCATTATCCACGGCGTGCACACCCCGCAATTTGACATCGACGAGTCGGCCCTAGGACTGAGCACGGGCTTGATGGCTTGGCTCGCTATCCAAGAGTTGCAGCATGGTTGAGCAGCCCCAACAGATCCTTGTGATCCAGACGGCCTTTATCGGTGACGCCATCTTGGCGACGGCGGTCTTGGAGAAGCTGCACCTGCATTACCCAGGTGCTGCAATCGATTTCTTGGTGCGCAAGGGGAATGAGAGCTTGTTTGTGGGCCATCCATTTCTGCGCAAAGTCCTGGTGAGGGACAAAAAACTCGGCAAGTTCAAAAGCCTGCGGCTCATCGTGCGCGAAGTGAGGCAGCCACACTACGACATCGTAGTGAATCTGCATCGCTATGCAAGCTCGGGCCTCATCGCCTGGCTATCAGGCGCTTGGCATATCTGCGGATTTGGCAAGAATCCATTCGCCTGGACCTACCATCACCGAGTGCCCCATATAATCGGAACCGAAGCCGGCAGCCCACATGAGATCGAGCGCAACCAAAGCGTGATCGCCCACCTCACCGACGCAGCCTCGGCCTTGCCACGACTGTATCCTTCGGCGGCAGACTTTGCCTCGGTGAAAATCTCGACACCTTATATATGTGTCGCGCCGACCTCGGTTTGGTTCACGAAACAATGGCCCGCCGAGAAATGGATCTCCTTGATCGCCAGGCAAGATCCGCGTTGGACCGTCTGCATATTGGGAGCGCCGAGCGACCGCGAGGCCTGCACCAAGATCGCAACGCGCAGCGGCCACGGCAAGGTGCATGTCTATGCTGGCGAACTGACTTTGCTGCAATCTGCGGCCCTGATGCAAGGTGCCGTCATGAACTACGTGAATGACAGCGCCCCAATGCACCTCTGCTCGGCAATGGATGCGCCGGTCACGGCCATCTATTGCTCCACCGTGCCTGAATTTGGATTTGGGCCGAGGAGCAGCAATAGAACGGTACTTCAGACAAGTGAAAAGCTAGCTTGCCGCCCATGCGGCTTGCATGGGTTTCGGGAATGCCCCAAAGGGCATTTCAAGTGTGCGGAGATTGAGATTCCTTGAGAATGTGCCTGACCAATTGCTCAGCTCACCACTTCCTTCGTCAGCACCTTGAGCTTGATCAATGCATTCTGTGATGCATTCTGCTCGGCAATCTTTTTCTTCTTGCCTTCGCCTGTGCCGATGACTTGGTCGCCGATGCGCACATTGATCCTGAAAAACTTGTCATTTCCCTCGCCTTTCTCTGCCACGAGTTCATAGAGCAGGCTCTCCAACTTCTCCTTTTGCACGTGCTCGAGCAGCATGGACTTGAAGTTGTAGATCGTATCTTCCATCTCGGTGAGGTCGATGTGGTCGTGCAGGATCTTTTTGACAATGAAGCGCTTGGTCTTGAGGTAGCCGACATCCATGTAGAGCGCCCCGATAAAGGCCTCCAAGGCATCGCCAAACATGGACTTGTTGATCTGTCCCTTGCGTGTCTTGTTGAATTGGATGAGGGAGTCGAGTTTGATCTTGCGACAAATCTCGTTGAGGGATGTGCGGTTCACGATCTTGGCGCGCATCTCTGTGAGAAAGCCCTCGTCTTGCGTCGGGTAGAGCCTGAAAAGGTATTCTGAGACCACGGCATCGAGCACGGTGTCGCCGAGAAACTCCAATCGCTCATTGCATTCTTGGTGACTGTGCTTGCGCGAAGTGACCAAAGATGAGTGTCGCAAAGCCAAATGATACAGAAAAGGATCGTTGGATGTGAAACCAGTAATCATGCGGATCTGATTCACGAACTTGCGTTCCTTCGAAAAAAACCGATTGTAAATCGCCTGAAACAAGGGACCTCCTTCCAAATGTGCTCCCGATCAGCGGTGACTGCCGACTGTACAGGGTAGGAAAATACCCGACAGCGGCCCAGACCGTGAACTAGGAACTCAAAACGTCTCTCAAAAGCCGCTCGGAGCGGATCAATCTATCTTGCGAAATACCACTGAGGCGTTGTGCCCACCGAAGCCAAAGGTATTGCTCAAGGCAACACGCACATCGCGCTTCACAGGGGTATGAAAAGTGTAATTGAGGTCGCAATCCGGATCATCGGTAAAGTGGTTGATGGTCGGAGGAACAACCCCATGATAGATAGACAGTACGGAGGCAATGGCTTCGATGGCTCCAGCAGCGCCGAGGAGGTGGCCGGTCATCGATTTTGTGGAACTTATATTCAGCTTGTGGGCGTGCTCACCAAAAAGCCTTTTGATGGCTTTGGTCTCAGCGATGTCTCCAAGCGGAGTAGAAGTGCCGTGAACGTTTACATAATCGACTTCGGAGGGCAGGATACCTGCCATCTCAAGACATTGCAACATTACGCCGTGTGCGCCATCGCCGTCTGGGTGCGGGGCAGTGATGTGATAAGCGTCTGCCGTGAGGCCCACGCCGACCAACTCACCGTAAATCTTGGCACCTCTTGCGATGGCATGCTCGTACTCTTCGAGCACCATGACGCCGCCACCCTCGCCCAAGACAAAGCCTTCGCGGTCCAAATCAAATGGACGGCTTGCCGTTTTGGGATCATCATTACGGGTAGAAAGCGCCTTCATGGCGTTAAAACCGCCGATGCCAGCCTCGACAACTGCTGCTTCAGAGCCGCCTGCAAGCATGAGATCCGCAATACCATTGCGGATGAGCATGAAGGCGTCGGCGATACAGTTGCTGGACGTGGCACAGGCAGAAACCGTGCTGTAATTGGGCCCTCTCAGGCCATACTTGATCGAGACATGCCCGGGAGCGATGTCGATGATCATTTTGGGAATAAAGAACGGATTGAACCGTGGCGTACCATCACCTTTGTAGAAGTCGCGAACTTCTTCTTGAAAAGTGAGCAGACCACCGATGCCTGAGCCCAAGATCACCCCAAAACGGGTGGGATCATAGTCTGTAGGCTGCAGTCCGCTGTCTAGCATGGCCTCATCAGAGGCTACGACGGCATATTGGCAGAAAGGATCCATTTTCCTGGCTTCCTTCCTGTCCATAAAATCTTCAACGCGAAAGTCTTTGACTTCACAAGCAAATTGCGTCTTGAACTTGCTTGCATCAAAACGTGTGATGGGCGCAGCACCCGACACACCTTGCATCAACCCTTCCCAATAAGTTGGTGCGGTGTTGCCGATCGGTGTGAGTGCCCCTAGGCCTGTGACTACTACCCTTCGCTTTGACATGTCTTATTTGCTATTCGCTTCCAGATATGAAATGGCATCGCCCACGGTCACGATCTTCTCCGCGGCCTCGTCGGGGATGCTGATGTTGAATTCCTTCTCAAACTCCATGATGAGCTCAACAGTGTCGAGCGAGTCGGCACCCAAGTCATTGGCAAAGCTGGCCTCTGCAGTCACTTCTACTTCATCGACACCCAGCTTCTCCACAACGATCTTTACGATCTTCTTTGCAATTTCTGACATATCTGTGCAGTGAAATTATATACCTTGTTCAGGAAAATCGCAGCCAGAATTACTTGGCGTTAGCTTCCAGATACTCAATCGCATTGCCTACCGTCACGATTTTCTCGGCGGCCTCGTCAGGAATGCTAATGTTGAATTCTTTTTCAAATTCCATGATCAACTCGACAGTATCGAGGGAGTCGGCACCCAAGTCATTGGCAAAGCTAGCTGCGCTAGTAACTTCAGACTCATCCACACCGAGCTTGTCTACGATGATTTGGATAACTTTTTTGGAGATTTCAGACATCTTGATTCTTCTTTAGAATATGCAAAAAGGGAAACTTGCAAGCAGCGCTCTGCTTACTTGGCGTTGGCTTCCAAATAGGTGATGGCATCGCCCACAGTTTGGATTTTTTCCGCAGCCTCGTCGGGAATGCTGATGTTGAACTCCTTCTCAAACTCCATGATGAGCTCGACTGTATCGAGGGAGTCAGCACCCAGATCATTCGCGAAGCTGGCTTCACGTGTCACTTCTGGCTCTTCGACACCCAACTTGTCGACAATGATTTGTACAACCTTCTTTGCGATTTCAGACATCTTGATAATGCGTTTATATCCTACTATTAATGGTCGGCGATCGATAGACTACACCAAACCTGCCGCAAATATAATATTTTTCTTTTTGCAACAAGCAATCCACAGGGTCACGAGTGCCAATCCCACAGAAAATGAAAATGCAAAGACTTATTGTTAATATGACACTAAGTACTGGCGCGAATGACTTTTGAGTTGATTTCTTCCTATCTTCGCTACCACAAGGATATGGTGTGGCAAAGAAGAACTTCTTAAACCTCGATTTTGAGCATGAGGCGACGGTCGTCGGCATAGCTTCCAATGAAAAAATCTGGAAGCTGTGTTGGAAACTAAACCAAGTGCTGGGCTGTAACCTCGCCACCGCTGAAGAGGACGTCACGCGTGTGAAGGGGCCTGCACTCTACACGGATTTTGAGACCGATCATGCTTTTGACTACACGCTGTTTGAAGCCAATCTCAAGCCGACCCAAGGCTCCAAGCTCGCCCGACAATTTCGGTTTTGGCTCGTGCTCAAACCCAAGCGCGATGGAGACGAACCCATCGACACTGCCCCGATTCTTCAAGCCCTCACTGGCATTGATATCATTTCGCTGGTACACGACATCAGCGAGGAAAAAGACATAAAAAAATTACTCCCTTGAATCTTACGAAATACAATCGCACCAAGGTGGTCTGCACCATCGGGCCCGCCTCCAACAGCGAGGAAATGCTGCGCAAGATGATTTTGGCTGGCATGGACGTCGCCAGACTCAACTTTTCACATGGCACGCACGAAGAGCATGCTCAAGTGATACAGCTCATCCGCAAGCTCAGTGAGGAGATGACATCGCCTGTCACAATCTTGCAAGACTTGCAGGGCCCCAAGATACGTGTGGGCAAGCTAGATGCGCCCTACCCTGTCAAAACGGGTGACCGCATCTTCCTCTCCACAAGCATCGAGGAGCGAGACGGCAACAATCTGCCGATGCAGTATGAGACTTTTGCAAAAGACGTCAAGGCCGGCGACCTCGTTCTGGCCGACGATGGCAAGATTTCGCTGACGGTGATCGACACCAACCGCGAAGACAAAGTACAGCTCGAAGTCGTGCACGGCGACTTTATCGGCAGCAAAAAAGGTGTGAACCTGCCCTATACCACGATTTCCATGCCCTGTCTCACTGAAAAAGACCTCAAGGACTTGGAGTTTGGCATCAAACAAAACGTGGACTGGGTAGCGCTCTCATTTGTGCGCTCGGCCGAGGACGTGCGCGACCTCAAGCGCCGCATCAAGGAGTCGGGGAGCGACATCAAGGTGATGAGCAAGATCGAGAAGCCCGAAGCACTCAAAAATATCGACGAGATCATCACGGAAAGCGACGGCATCATGGTCGCCCGCGGCGACCTCGGCGTCGAGATTCCGCTGGAACAAGTACCAATGTGGCAAAAGACGATTGTGCGCAAGTGCAATCGGGTCGCCAAGCCGGTCGTGGTCGCTACGCAAATGATGGAGTCGATGATCGACAACCGTCGCCCCACCCGCGCCGAGGCAAACGACGTCGCCAACGCCGTGACCGACGGTGCCGATGCCGTGATGCTTAGCGGCGAGACCGCATCGGGCAAGTTCCCGATCGAGGTCATCGAGAGCATGGAAAAGATCATCGAGATCGTCGAAAGCATGGACGAAGTCTACCACCGCAACATGGTGGCCGACAAGGCTTCGCCGACCTTCATCCACGACAGTACCATTGTCGTGGGTTGCAAGCTCGCCGAGGAAACTGGCGCAACCGCGCTCGTGGGCATGACCGCCTCTGGCTACACCGCCTACCAATTGTCCAAATGCCGCCCGAGGGCTAGCATCTACATCTTCACCCACAACCGTCGCATGATCAACCAACTCAACCTGGTGTGGGGCGTGCGCGTGTTTTATTACGACAACGACGAGGGTACCGACAAGACGATCGACGACACGACGGAGATTCTGAAACTCAAGCGCCTTGTGAAGCGCGACGATATCATCGTGCATTTTGCCTCCATGCCGCTGCGCCACCGCCTGCGCACGAATGCGATCAAGATTGCGGAGGTGCAGTAAACGGCTGGTCGTGAGGAATTAGGAATGAGGAATTAGGAATGAAGGCGTTCTTGATTTCTCATCCCTAATGCAATAAACTGCACTTTGTTCATGGATTGGAGTGGTTGTGAGTGGATTTTTCGCCAAAATGAGCAACATACTGCATTTTTGGCCACCCAAACGGTCGATTTGGTCATGTTTTCAAACCCATTATGCATTTTATTGCATTTTGGGGCCGGTGAATTTGGGTGGAAAATTGGATATTTGTCCAAATTGAAATCCTATGGATCTTCATCAAGAACTGCAAAATGCGCTTCGCAGGCGACGGGAATCGCTGGCAATCACTCAAGCCCACTTAGCAGACCTATCAGGAGTCTCTTTGCGCACGGTTGCTGAGATCGAGCGCGGCAATGGTAACCCTAGCCTAATGACGATCTGCAAATTGGCCGATGTTTTAGGGGTGGACCTGAGGCTGATGATCAAAAAGCCTTAAGGACATTCTTATTGCTGAATCACCACTTTGTGGCGCACGATCGCATCGGCGACTTGCAGCTCTACAAAATAGATCCCTGCCGCGCAGGCGCTTGCATCCAAGCCGATGGTTCGCAGGCCTGCATCCAAGGTCACGGTAGCCAGTTTTTTAACTTCTTTCCCGCGCAGATCGAGAAGACGCAACGTTACATCCGCTACGGTGGTCAGCTCAAAATCGATCTGCACCTGTCCTGTGCTGGGATTGGGCCAGACATGTGACCCCAACATTTCCGATGCTGGATCGATTGCCGTCGCATTGGGGTCGACGACATTGATGGTGAAGGGCGCGTTTACCTTGTTGATCACTACAATCGTATCGCAAAAGGTCTGGACGCAGCCATTGAAAGAAACCGTGACGCATAGATTGTAGCTGCCAGCACCGACGTACTGATGTTGCGGATAGGCTTGCGTGGATGTATTGCCGTCACCAAAATCCCAAAGGTAGGTGCCTCCATTTCCTGGAGTCGGCGTACAATTGTTGGTGACCAGAATGGAAAATTGGCCAGAAGTATCAGGGGTCCAGGTGTAGTTGGCGGTGCAAAGGGGTGCAGTATAGTTGTACACATTTGAATAGCCGCTCAAACAAGCCACGAGGTTGTTCCCTGAACCATTGGCACGCACAGAATAATTTCCGGACACTGGTGGTTTGAAATATTGACGTGTCTCCCCATTGATCGACACTAGGTTGGAGTTGTACCATTTATACTGAGGCGCATTCACGTCGGCAAACAAGGTATCGTGGGATTGCGAAATGGTCGGTGTGGCAGGATATGGGAATATGGGCACAGTAATCGTTTGCGGATAATGACAGCCCGTAAATACAATGATCCGGTCCAAACCCTGGTCGCCCCCAACTGCAAAATTTTCAAAACAGTCTCCTTGGAATGTCGAGTGGCAGTCTGCTAGGGTATTGACAACGTGCCCACTTGTCCAGACAAGCTGCTCAAAATTGGGTGTAAACTCCGTTCCCACCGCAACTAAGGTTCCAGTACATCCAAAGGTGTTATTGAAGAGATATAGGTAGGGGACAAAAGGATAGTAGAGCGAGTCTGCGGTCAAAACGCTACTACTGGTAACACCTTGGCTATCTGTAACCGTGAGTGTCAGGTTGTAATAGGGGCTGAACCAAGAACCAAAACCATTCAAGGTGATACGGTTGGTGGTATCCCCCGACGACCAATGGTAAC
>JANPHP010000184.1:0-6487 GCA_031424495.1 Bacteroidota bacterium
GGACGCGATGCATCGCGTCCCTACCAGAACAACCACAAATTCGTCCCCAAACCGAAAACCAGTCCCCGTACCCGTACCGAAAACCCGTACCGAAAAAGGGCCGCCCATTTCTGGGCGGCCCTTGCAATTAATATCTTTGTACATTCTGAAGAAACGTATCAACGCATCACTGCCACACGCACGCTTTGCGAGATGCCGTCGGCATCCATTTTCGCAATGTACATGCCTGCTGCCAGCTTGCTCAGGTCTAGGACCATCGCATTGGCACCTGCACTGAGGTCAGCAGATTGCGAGCCCACAACTTGGCCAGCCAAGGTCATCAGTTGCACAGTCACTGCCGTGGCGTGATCAAGCACGAAGCTCAAACGCGTCTGCTCAGTGGCAGGGTTGGGGGTGAGGCTCAAGGCAGACACCACAGGATTTTCAGCACCGACCGACACGCTCACGTCGTGGCAGAGGGTGTGGCTGCAACCAGCAGCATTCACCACGGTGAGGCAGACATGGAAGCTGTCTTCAGTAGCATAGATATGCGTTGGGTTTTGGTCGGTGCTTGTGCTGCCGTCGCCAAAGTCCCAAGCCCAGCTCTGTGCACCACCGGTGCTCAAGTCAAAGAAGTAGATCGTGGGGAACACGCCGCCACCTGAGAAGTTGGCGAAAGGCAACGCCTCGACGGTCACAGTGATCGGAGCCGAGACGGCCTCGCAACCAGCGCCATTGCTAGCAGTCACAGCGTAGCTGCCAGCTTGCGTGGCAGTGATCGTGCCCGTCGTGCCACCATTGCTCCACAGGTAGTTGGTCGCAGAAGATGTTGCGACCAAGTCCACAGAACCACCGTCGCAGAAGGTCGTAACACCAGCAGCTGCCACAGTCAAAGGCAGGTTGTTGATGCCAGGTGTCAAATAAGGCGTGTTTTGTGGATCCCAGTTGGCCCAGCAAGCGGTCCAGTCATTGGTGCCGTCAAATGCACCACGGTAGCTCACTTGCTCGATGAAGCTGTTGTTCAGGTTGGGGGCGCTGAAGTTGGCACCGCTCAAAGCAGGCGAACCTGGCATCGGTTGGAAATTAGGAGCGGTAAAGTTGTAGGGATTGGTGAGCATGAGGTCGCTCACGTTGGTGAGGGTCGTGTTGGCGTTGTTGTTGTACCAGTTCAGCATGATGAAGCCCGTGAGGCCAGCACTATCCAAAGGCTGTGGGCAACCTGCGATGATGTTGTTTTTCCACTGCAATGTATTGCTGTTCGCGTTGTTGGCAGTGTTTTGGTTCTCGATTTTGAGACCGACAGGATAGCCCATAACGAGCGAATTGTAAATGCACTCGCTGGTGCTGCGGCGCAAGTGGGCGCCACGCTTGTAGTTGCTGTTCACAGTGGTCGTGAGGTCGCGCTTAGGACCGACAATCGTGAAGTTGCTGATCACTGGGCGGGTCAATGGTGCATTGGTCGTGCCAGTTGCGTCATTGTCGCTTTCAAAGCCATTGGAGCCTGATACGTCGGCCAGCGAACTGTCGCGCAGCGAGAGGCAAAATTGCAGGCGACCGCTGAAACCGTAGTCGGTGTCAAACTCGTCGTCGAGGCCACGGTAGGTGATCAAGTGCTTTGCATTCACGGTGCCACCAAAAAACTCGAATGAGTCATCGCCACCGAAGCTCACTTGCACGTGGTCGATCGTCGTGCCCAGGCCCACGCCACCGCAGGTAAGACCATTGGTTTCGTTATTGGGTTGATAGGCGATGCCTGCAAACTCGATGCGCACATACTGGATCACACCAGAGTTGTCGTTCACATCGGTACCGCCATAGAGGCCCTTCACAGGGTCGATGCCGCCTTCGCCGAGGCGCTGACCGGCAGGATCATTGATAGGAGCCTTGCCAAAAACCAAAACACCACCCCAGTCGCCAGCTGCACGTGAACCTGCGGGTTGGCTAGAGGTGAAGACGATCGGCTCGGCAGATGTACCAGAAGCCATCAATTTTGCACCGCGTGTGATCACAAGCGAACTTGCATCACCTTTGATCAAAGTTCCTGGCTCGATGGTCAAGGTTGCATTGTTGGTGACATAAATAAATCCGCCCTGAAGCAGATAGATATTGTCATTTGTCCAGGTTGTGTTGGAGGTGATGTCTCCACTCACGACGACTTGTGCACGCGCACTCACGCCCAGACAGATTAAAATCAGAAGGAAGAATAGATTTTTTCTCATAATCAATTTCATTTTATCCCGAGATCAGATCCCTAAGAAACTGATGCAAAGGTGAGCAGACTTTATTGCCTTGGAGTTATGCCTTTGATATGCTTTTGCAAACCTTTCCTGAACTTAATATGAACAAATATTCACCCCAAAACACCCCAAAAACACCGCAGGCGCTGACTTTCTAGAAAGCCAGCGCCTGCAGTGTGACAGATATAGATTATGCCTAGAAATTCAGCCCAAATCCCAAGGATATATTGGATCCAAACTTGTTCCCATAAAATTGTGTATCAGTCCCTTGATTAAATTTTCCATTCTTGTTTTGATCTTGGTAGAATACATTTTTCTGGTTCAAGACATCTGCATAATTGAGTTTGATCTCTCCCCTGCGCAATACGCGCACGGCGATTTGAAAATCCAATACCGAGCGTGGTGCCTCATAGATATCCAAAAATCCGTTGCTACCCACTTGGAAGATCCTGCGGCCGATGCGGTTGAAGAGTGCAGACACAGAGACACCATGCACAACATCAAAATATTGCAGGCCGGTATTGATCAGGTAAGGAGACTGACCTTGCAGTGCGCGCACAGAGTCGCCGCCCACTTGCGAGGAAACACCCGTCAAATCGACCTTGGAGCGGATATAGCTCAAGTTGGCAAACCAAGTGATTTTGTCCCAGCCCTTCCAGTGCACGATCGAGTCCAAGCGATTGGCCTTCATGCGAAACTCCAATTCACCACCAAAATTGGTTGCGCCGCGCACGTTTTGGTAGGTATAGATGCGTGAGCCAGAGCCCGAAGAGGCGTCGATGACCTGCTCGATTGGGTCATTGAAGTTTTTGTAGAATATTGTGCCCGAGATCAATTGTCCAGCTTTGGGATAGATTTCATAGCGCAAGTCCAAGTTCAAGATATGTGAACGCACCAAGGTGTCGTTGCCATAAACCGAGGAGCTTGTATTGAAGTCATAAAAGCTGAACGGGGCCAATTCCCTAAACTCAGGCCTGCTTACGGTGCGGGATGCGGCTGCGCGCAAAAACATATTGGAGCGCATTTCCCAGCTCAAGTTGATCGAGGGCAAAAAGTCAATCGCAGTCGTATCAAGTGCAATCGTGTCGCCGCCAAATGTGATCGTATTCAAGCGCTGACGGTATTGCTCTACGCGCAATCCCCAGACTGCACGCACACGGCCAGGCAGGTGGTTGTCGCTCAAGAAATAGCCTGCCAGCAATTCAGAGCCTGCTGTATAGGAGTCACTTGGATTGGTGCTCTCTGCAAGACGGAAACCGTCTGTCCCGATGGCGCTCTCGTCAAAGATGCTGTCTTGGCTTTCAAGCAGACGCGTCCAGTCAAACGTCGCCGTGCGGGCGATCACATAACCAAATACGCGGGAGCTGAAATCACGGTCCCTGATCTGTGAGGAAAAGCCGCCATGGATCTTCTGATCCAAATTCCCTATTTTGTAAGGCAGGGCCAGATTCACATCAGCACCATAATTGTTTTCATTCAGGGCACCATAATATTTGCCCGCATAGTTGGGCGATGGTGCGCCCGGTGGCACGTAGGCTTGGAAGACGGTGTCTCCAAAGTTTTCTACATAATACATGCGGCGCAGGTTTGGTACCGTGCGCTTGAGTTTGCTGTAGCTGCCGCCCCAGCTCAATTCCAAATGCGACTTGAACAGCTTGTGTGTGCCGCTGAGTTGGCTCGAGAGCAGGCTCGTGCCGGTGTATTGCATCGAGGTGGCTTTGATATTCTGCTGGTTTGCATAATCCTGACCGCTACGATCCACAAAAATGTCTTCGCCAGACTGATTGTACATCGTCTTGAGCGAGATTTTTTGCGTGCTATCATAGGAGTAAGCGACATTCACCAGGCCACCCAATTGGGCTTCCTCGCGGTATTGACGGTCTACAAAGGAAAAGATGCGCGTTGTATCAAGGTTATAGTCTCCACGTTCTGAAACGATGAGCTTGCGCTGATATTGGTACAGACCCCCCACAATAAACCCAAGATCGCTGCGTCCTGAGGTCTTGTGATCGCCAAAACCGAGGTTCACGTTCATGCTCGGGGCCGAGAAATTTTTGTTTTGGACAGCCCAGTCATTGGGCATGAGCTTGGAGGCCGTGTAGCGGGTCTCGGCATTGCTGAGTTGTGCCTTGTATTCATCGGTGCCGGGGACAGCCGTCGGCAACTCGCGCGCTGCTCCACCATTGCCAAACGCGTCATTGTTACTGCCAGCATAAGACTTGAAGGGCCTGAATGTGCTTTGGGAATTGTAGTTGCTGGAAATCGATGCGTTGGCAAAGCGTTTTTCAGGAATGTCGCGGGTGTTGAGCTGGATCACGCCGCCCGCAAAGTTGCCGGGCAGGTCGGGCGTCGCCGTCTTTTGGATGATCAGGTTGTCGAGCATGCCCGCAGGGAAGATGTCAAAGGAGAATGCGCGACGGTCAGGTTCAGTGCTCGGCAAGGCCATGCCATTGATCTGGGCCAGGTTGTAGCGGTCGCTCAGACCTCTGATCAAGACAAATTTATTGTCTTGGATGCTCGCTCCGCTGATGCGGCGCAGTACCTGACCGGTGTTGCGGTCGGGTGAGCGGGCGATGTCCATTGCTGAAACGCCCACGACCATGCCGTCGTCGAGCTTGCGAAACGACATCACGCCCACGGTGGAGCTTTTTTGGACCGTTGAGATGATTTTTACGGTTTCGACTGTGGAACCAAAGACCTCCATTTGGCCATTCACTTCAGTCTTGCCGCCTGCTGTCACCACGACGCCTGGCAAGACAAGATCTTTGTACTCCGTCAATTTCACCACGAGCGTATAGGTACCCGCGGGCACTTCAACCAAAAAGACGCCGTTTGCATCGGCAAGCGCTCCCTTATTGATACCTTGAACCAAAACCGTAGCGGTTTCGAGTGGGGTTTGATTGGCCTGATCAGTGATTTTGCCGTAGATAGTGCCGTTTTGACCATGGCTCAAGCCAAACAATGCAACTACAAAAAACAGAATCAAAATGATAGAAGACGGTACACGTTTTTCCATGCGCAAAGCAACTGAGAGATTGTAAACTGAATATTTCGCCTGTGTTAATTCTCCCGCAGTCAGCGTTCTAAGCCCCAAACCCTCCCCAACAGCAATTAAAGGCCGATTTTTACCTAAATCGATGTAGCTACTAGGATTTGCCGTTTATCAATTTTGAAGCTGATTTCGTCTCCTATGTTAACGAATCCGCCATCTGCGTTAACATTGCAGGGAGGGTCTCCTACCTCACCGTAGCCCATCCACACCACTTCCGCCCACATAACTGGACACCTTTGGAATTAGCCGCATGCCGTGCTTAGGTCACATCCAAATCCTCGTTTCCACTGAATCGGTTTAGGCAAAATGGCCCCTTTCGGTGGCACGCGCATTGAACACTGGAGATAGAAATTGCTGATTCTACTATCTAAATATTTGTCCTATGAAACGAAAATTCCTCTCCGCCCCACTTGCGCTGCTCCTATTGCTGGCGTCCAGTTTCATCTACTCAGGCTGCATGGTCGAGACTTGCGTGGACTGCAATCCTACCCCACCACCGCCACCGCCTTGCAACACCTGCTTTCCCCCTCCACCGCCTTGCTCCTACGGACCCAACGGGTATCCTGGCCCAGCATTTTTCGGGCTAGACTGGACTGTCGTGCAGCCTAGCTATGTCTGGACCAACAACACTTGCATTCCGCCCGTCTTTCACTATGCCGACTACTATAACAGCATGCCCGGCACCTACCACCTCTACTATGAGGGTCGCGTGCTCAATGGTTGCTGCTATACCGACTATTATTGGGAGGTAGATTTTGTGGTCTGGGTGAATGCAGGAACCCTCGGCGGCTGTGGGTATGCAGGTGCAGATGGTCTGCCTAGCTACCTCATGATCGTCTGCGGTCCCAACGGTCCCGGCGACTTTCGCACCAACAAATTGCAAGAGGCTGGCATCACCACCACCATCATCTCGCAATCCTCCCAAGAAGTCATTGTGCAATATACCAAAGGCGATATCAACGTGCGGGTGAGCTACCACCGCCTGCCAGAGAGCCTCAAACGCACTTTGGATCCCTCAGGTATTGTCAAAGGAAATTGATGTTTCGTTGATTGATTGATTGATTTTTGCTACCGCAAGGGGCCTCCCGCAAGAGAGGCCCCTTTGCAGTTTTTGGGATCCCAAGGCGAGCTCTGCGAATTACTTTATAACCAAGTCCATAACTGGTTAAAATAAACATCTTACAAGTTGTTTTTTCGTACGCCGCGGCGCACCGACTTT
>JANPHP010000185.1:0-7490 GCA_031424495.1 Bacteroidota bacterium
CAACAAATCATTTTCATGCAGATAGTCGGCCACTGCTGGCGGGACAAATTGTTCCCACCGCTTTTGTTCAGTGATCGTTTTCCTGATCGTTGTCCCGGCAGCTAGTTTTAGGTCGGGAGTACCTTCCTCCAGGACTTCCACTTTGAGGCCCAGTGACTCCAGGGTTTCCTTCTTGGCACGCCCCCAGGCATCGTAAATCGTCATGAAGTACGTTGCTGACGCCGGGGTGTAGTACCGAATGTATTCCGGGAAATTAATGGGGAAAGGAACCAATTCGAATTCATCTTGAGACAGCCCCGCTGCTAAAAGGGCAGCCTTGATCATGGCTTGCCGTTCGAAATAAGTGAATGGATTCGAAGGCAGTGTTGCCCTCGCTTCATTGGCCTGGTGTGCCTGTGTCAGGCTGGGGTCTGGGTTGGCGATCCCGATATAGAGAAAGTCACACCTTCCTTTTGCAGTCAATGCATAGTCGAGATGGCCATTGTGAAAGGGCTGAAACCTGCCATGAACAACGCCAATCCTGCTCTGGGAGTAGTTTTTTCTCATAGGAACATGCGGTTGATGCCGTTGAGGTTTTCTTTCTGGAATCCGATTTGACGCAAACCTTCTGTCACACCGATCTGATCAAGGGGTTCGCTGTAGGTGTATTTGTTACCCCGATTGGAAAAGAAACGCCCCTCTGGATCGACCATGATATATGTGTCAATCAATTCTTCATTTGTTTCCGGTACCACTTCGATACCGCGTTGATTCAGGTGGGCATGGCGCTCGCAAAATGTTTGAAACTGCCCTCTCGTGATTAAGAGGTCTTCCCACGACGCATCATTCTCTCCAGTGATCGGCAACACTTGGAAGAGCTTCCAACGGGTAGCCCCCGTTCTTAGAACGAATTCATTCATGTCCTCCTCCCAATTAAGGTTGGTGACCACCGTGTTGATTTTGGGAAGGATGTTGCCGCCTCGGCGGTTGAAATCGTGGATCAGGTCGAATTTTTCCAGCGTTTCCACCACATGCCGCCCATTTCCCCGTTTGAGCTGCTTTTGCGTTTCCTCCGATGCGCTGTCGCAAGAAATCCCAATGGCTTTCAAAAAGGGGCCGTAGGAATCGAGCCAATCCTGCGTCAAGTACACGCCATTGGTGATGATCGTGGCGATCAAGCCCGCAGCATGTGTGGCCTTGATGAGTTCCCCGACTTCCTTTTTGTGGAAGAGCGGTTCACCGCCTGCAAAATTGATGCGCTTGCAATAAGGTCGAAGCAGCTCAATGATGCGCGTCCAGCGTTCCAATGAAATCTTGCCCCCCGTTCGGGAATCAAAGAAATGGCTGTGACAGAATGTGCATTTGTAGTTGCAGAAGAAGGTGTAGTGTAGGTTCACGACACCTAAATCCGGGAGCGGGTCGGGGCTGTCAGAATCGTAATCATTTACGGCATGCTTTTCACTTTCGGGCATCTTAGTAGATTTACAGGGCGATGGATCGAATTACGGTTTGTGCGCATCTTTGTTACATTGGCGGATAGGGTTGTCACCCGAGGTGCCAATTCGGGCAATTTGCATGGAAGAGACCAATTGTTACGTCATCCCTTACCAGAACCCCGACCTTGACGGAGTCGCAAGTGCGATTGCTTATGCTACGTTCAAACGTGCATTGGGTGCTGAGAGCTGCAAAGCAGCTTACTTCGGTCAGTTGAACACCCAAACGCAGTTCGCCTTGGCAAATTTCGGGTTGGAGTGGGCCGAGTTGCTTGCGTCAATTCCACTGGGTAAATTCATACTCGTCGATACCCATCATGTCAATCAGCTTCCAGCGGGGTTTTCAAGTGATTCGGTCATCGAAATCGTCGATCACCATCCTGGGGGAGATCCGGCGGCATTCCCCAATGCCAGGATTCAAAATGAAAAAGTCGGTGCAGCGGCAACCTTGATTGCTGAGAAATTCTTCGCGTCCAGCTTCCCCATCTCGCCCGAGATTGCGGGCATGCTCGCCTGTGCCATCGTTTCCAATACCATCAATTTTGCAGCGCCTTCGACTTCGGAAAGGGATCGCATAGCCTTTGAGCGACTGAAGGGTCATTTTGCGTTTTCTGAGTCGATCATTTCTCAGCTTTTCCAGGCCACTTTCCCCGTTGATTCCAAGACCTCCATTGAATGCATCCAAGAGGATGTCAAAATCTTCACATTCGGCAGCGCTAGGGTCGGCCTGTCCCAGCTGGAGGCCATTGGAATCCATGCCTTGGAGCAAAGACACGATTTCCAAGAAGCGATGTTGCGTTTCAAAAGAGAGTATTCATTGGATCACTTGCTTTTCAACGGCGTTGACTTGGCGGAAAAGGTGTCGTGGATCCAGGTGGATTCCATGCAATCCGCCGTCTTGTTTTCAAAAGTGCTCGGTATCGAATTCGTTGGGAATGTTACTTGCTTGGACAGGATCATCCTTCGGAAATCAGATTTGGTGGGTCCGTTGTGGGAATACTTCCTTTCCCTCGAGAAGCTATGAGCTTTTCCGATATGGCTTGAGATTAGTCGAGAACTTTCTCGAATCCCGATTTTACTTTCCCCCAAATATTCCGAAATTTCGTTCTTATCTAATCCTTCACCGAGATGGCTGAAAATTTTGACCGCTTTCCTTCCAATCTGGCCGAGACCCAAGGGCCGATCCTAAGGGAATCTTTCCGCTTCCACTACAGTCGATTTGAGGTTTGGCAAGGTGGCAACTGTATCAAATCTGGCGACTCAAAATCAATCATTGAAACAACGTTGACAGGGAAAGAATTACTGGTCATGGTGAATGATCCTTTGCTGCACAATCACATCAAACCACGGTTTTCATTCGGAGAAATTTCTACCAACATCGATAGGATCATGTGGAGTAGGGATATTTTTGATTCAACGGGAATTACCGACCACAATAGGCCAGACATCTGCTCGCTCTTCTTCAGTGGCGGAATTCTAACAAAGGTAACGTTTACAATTCATGATCCGAATACACTGATCGAATTCTATTCCGATAATCCGATGGAAAAGAGGGTCGTATCTGATATCGAATCGTGGTCAAAACAAGCGATTCAAAAACTTCAACAGGGTCAAGATTCCGAAGGGAGGAGCTTGTTGATAAACATATTCAGGTCCGTCCAGCAAAATGCAGGACAGCTGAAGGAAATTGAGGACTACGAATCTTGTGGGGTTGCATTTCTGCTGATGCTAAACATGAGAATTTCGGACGACATCGACAATCTCCAAATGATGTCGAGTGTCGGTTACCTTTGCCTTTCCAAGGCTTTGGAAAAACAACCTGAGAGTAATAGGCTCAAGCTGAATCGCATACTCATTCTTGAAGTCGGCAGCGAATCGATTTGCTATACGGTTATGAGTGCTTTTGGCTCTACCGGTTTGGGTTTCTTCTCCTCTATGGCGATGGATCCCTTCAAGGCTAGGTTGATCCTGACGAAGATGAAATTTGCGGATTTGATGCAAATCCCAATTCAAAATTTGCAAATGGATATTTTTACGCAAATGAAGAACGAATTCGTTGAGAAAATAAGAGACGAGTTTTTTTATCCAGAAAAGACGATTGATGAAGTTACGAAATCTGGATACGAATATCACAAGGAGCTTTATGAGTACTTAAGAATCAGAGTCTTTCACAATGAAGATGTTGATTTTTGAGGCGATCTAGAAGAACATGGTTGGTTCAATTTTTGTGCGGATTCCAAAGTGATTTGGAAATAATTTGACCACCTTCGCCAGAGCACGCTCGCTTGGGCACAACACTTCTGAAATATAAGGTGTGGGTATGCGATCTGGAACCAATACCTCCGCACATCGAAATCTCTTGCCATCGGCATGGCGACTCCAAACCTCGTCATTGATGCACTCCCATGGTAGACGATTAAATTCTTCGAGGTCCTTGTAAAATTTTGTCGATTGAGAGGCAGCGTTTCCGTCAGAGAAAAGTACCGTTTCTGCTAACAATAGCTGCGGAAGCACGTTTAGAAGTACCAAATTATCCTTTTCCCCGTTTATGCACTTCTGGTAGAGCATTGGATTCTTCGGATTGATGTATAGAGGCGCATAATCATGAATCGCTCGTCCCGTAAGGTCAATCGGTCTCTTCCTTCGTTCGTTTACCTGTAAATTGGATATGTCCGAAACGACTACACCATCACCGTGCGCCTTGTTATGGGACAGGATTCCCCTTTCTAAAATTCCCGGCAGATTTGAAATTGGGGCAATGTAAAATAGTCCCCCGTATGGTAATTTTGAAACGTGTGTTTCTTGTAGCTTCTTCCGTTGTGCTAATGTGGTGCGTTTCTCCGATGCCTCTAAAAAGTGACTGAGTTCTGATTCAATATCTTTGGCGATCGATAGGTATTTTGTGGCTTTAGTTGGGTTTTGGTCGGAATACAAATTATCCAATTTTGTAAATAAGTGTTTGAACACATGCAATAATCCTGAGAGCTTTCCTTCATACAATTCGTCAAGATCGATCAATGTATCGGAAAGAAGTTTGAGCTTAATGTGATAACTGGAGTTCGTTCGATCCATTTGCCCAGGATCGCGGAAAAAGTGTACTTTGTACATTCTCTGAATTGAGAATTCGATCTCCTTTTCAAAGGATAATTTATCAAATATTCTTTGGTAGATGTCGATGATCTTAGGGATCGTTGAATAGGCTGAATGCTCCAAGATCTGGGCCAGAAACAACCGTACTTCACGCATCCCGTGGATTAATTCCCCGCATACCTTTAGGTACACGTTGTCATTGTATGCATCTAGATTTTCCTTATTCAAAGTAGTCGATTCTAATTTTACGCGGAAGTATCTCCAGCCTGAAATTCTTGATTTCCTCAAATTGGTCTAGCTCGAAGGAGAACCGATAATCGGTGTCATACCCGTTAAAAACTCGGCGACTGCCTTGCGAGCTTATTTTATGACCTTTTTTGGGAGTCAAAGAAGGAACAATTTCTACCATGATTTCCTCACCACCGTCAATAAGGGTTACCTTGACGATTCTTTCTATCTCTGATTCTGAAACAAATTTTTCGTTTTCAAATCGCTGATGTCGATTTGAGTAGAATGTCAAACCTTCGATTTCAGTATCGTCAATCGAAATTCCATGATTTTTTTGGAAATATTCACGGAGATGGTCCCACATTCCTTCCCAACCAACATTGATCGGGATCCCTTCTAACGCTGGAATTGCCTCCGAAGCACCGTATTCTGAGAACATTTCCATTGCGGCATCTACAAATGCCTTTGCATAGCCCAAGGCGAATGATTGCGTATCCAGAATTCCAGCAAACAAGTCTTCGACAGTTTTGGCGACTTGGGTCTTCTCCCGCTGTTTCAGGAGAATTGCATAACAAGCCTGATTGATGACTTCTGCTTCCAGCATAGACATAGTCAACCCACCATTCCTTGCGCTCAATCGATTGATAGACCCGTACAGGATCTTTTTTGCTTCTTCCTTGTTCATTGGAAAATATTTAGTTGGATGTTTCCAAGTTCCTCTTGCATCGCGAAAGCATAGCACTTCTCAGCTGTAATTTCTCCGATGCCGCGTTCCTGGATCAATTGCCCCATGCTCTTCAGCCTTTTTCTGGTCAGCAATTCGATAAGCTTTTCAACCTGTCCTCTCTTCAACCCACTTTTCTCCGAAACGTAGCCGGTTTCAAGGGTTTCAAGCAAGTGTTTGAATCTCGCTAGCAGATCATCTGGGGCCGTTGGATCAAATTCCCAAATTTCCACTGGAATTGGTATCCTTGAAAGATAACCGTCCATAATTGCAGCGGATTGTTCGGGATCCAAGCCGCCATTTTGGGCACCCAGCATGGGAAATGCAATGGAGCTGATCCCTTTTTCTTGGTAGGTGGCTAGGAATTTTGCCAAGCCAAGTTCGAGGTACTCTTCCTTTGAAGGATGCTTCCAGTGCTTTTTTGTAGGGAAGTTGAGGATCCAGCGTTTCGAGCTTTTAAAGAGGTAGAGTGTACCTATCTGAAGCTGATTCTTCTCACAAAGCTCTGAATACCGAGCAAACATTTCGGGATAGCGGTAACGACATTCTAAAGCAATGCCAGCGCCCATCACACCATCGAGGTTGACAGTGTTAACAATCGTTTGGGCATCGGAGGTGAAAATGTTGCCCTTGAGGTATGTAACGTTGGAAACCAAAGAATCAATCGATAATAGGTTGTCATCAAAAATGGAGACCTCCGAATTTAGGAAAAATTCAATCTCCAAAGCATCGACCTATTTGAATTTTTGAGGTCGAGACTCGTTAGGAACGTTCTTCCTTGGTGGTTCTAAATCTAGCGGTCGTCAACTCAAAAATCGCTTACGAAGGATAATTGCAAAGATTCGAGTCAAGTGAGTAAGCTGCGAGTCTCAATCCCTAGGTCAAGGCAGTGGAGCCGATACTAGATCTAACGGGGATTTTCCAAATTGGTACTCAGACATCCCATTCGAACTTGAAGGTATCCAAGACTCCCCTACCCGCAAACCCACCCAATTTTTTCCGATATTCGCCACGATGCGTGCCACCCTCTTAGCCCACCGTCGTGACAAGGACATCTTTGAACATCTCAAAGGGACCGGGACGGTTATGCATTTCCTCGACGGAATCAGCCAAGCTATCACCGCGCCACCATGCAGCTAATCGACAACATCAACACCCTATGGGGTGATGACCTCAAAAAGAGCCTCGGCAAAGGCTCCAAGCTTAGGATCGCGGCATCCTGTTTTTCGATCTATGCATACGAGGCGCTCAAGCGGGAGCTTGCACAAATCGACTCCTTGGAGTTCATTTTCACGGTGCCGACTTTCGTGCCCGATGAGGTCACAGACCCCACCAAGCGGGAACACCGTGAGTTTCATATCCCTAAATTGGAACGGGAGCGTAGCCTGTATGGCAGCGAATTTGAAATCCACCTGAAAAACAAGCTTTCCCAGCGTGCGATTGCCAAGGAGTGTGCGGCCTGGTTGCGGAAAAAAGCTCAATTCCGGTCCAATGCCTCCAAATCGCCGATGCAGCAGTTTGCTTGCATCGAAAAGGACGGCGAGGATACAGCCTATATGCCGATTCAAGGGTTTACTGCCGTGGATCTCGGATATCAGAAGGGAAACGCCGTTTCGAACTTCGTCAACAAGTTCAGCGATGCGCCCTATACGCATACATGGCTGAATCTTTTCGAGCAAATCTGGAACGACGAAGGAAAAGTGAAGGACGTCACCGATGCCCTTTGCCTCCACATTGAGTCGGTTTATCAGGAAAACTCTCCCGAGCGCATCTACTTCCTGATGCTCTACAACATCTTCAATGAGTTTTTGGCAGACTTGGAAGAAGATGTCTTGATAGCCCGTGCGGTCATTGGGCAAGACATCTTCTTCCAAGTCTGCCAAAAACTCATTGAAGATGTTGTAGAGCATCAGGAAGTAGTTGCGCTCGGGAGAGTTTTCCTGATAAACCGACTCAATGTGGAGGCAAAGGGCATC
>JANPHP010000186.1:0-3007 GCA_031424495.1 Bacteroidota bacterium
ACATCGCCAATATCGGTGACGACTGCCCGGGCCGCATCTTCATCCCCAACGTATTCTCGCCCAACGGTGACGGACTCAATGATTTCTTCCATGTAGACTACATCAACCTGGAAAAACTAGAAGTCAAAATCTATGACCGCTGGGGCAAGCACATGTTCACAAGTGTAGACAAGGACTTCAAATGGAATGGTCAGTTCAACGATCATCCGCTTCCAGAAGGCACTTATTACTGGACGATGGACTACAAGTTTACAGATAGCGAAATCGTAGAAGTAAAACGCGGAAATGTGACGATCTTGCGGTAAGGAATGAAATTCCCTACCTTGCGCCATCATATTTGATTAGACTAGTTTGGTCGGCCCGTATCGCGGCATCGAGATACGGGCCGACCATTTTGGAGACATGGAAGGAATGCCCGAAAACGAATTGAATAGTCCCAGCTTGGAGCTTTTGCCCATCTTAGACATCTTGCGACGCCGCTTATGGATCCTGTTGGGTTTTGGCGTAGCGGGCTTCATCGCTGCCTACCTCATCAGCAAGTCACTCACGCCGCTCTACGAGTCGGCGGTGATCATGTATCCGAGCAACTCAAATTCACGGGAGAAGCAGCTGGAGGATTTTTCATTTGGGCATGAAGTCCAGGCAGAGCGGCTGATGCAATTGCTGGCCTCCAATACCCTGCTCGACTCGCTAGATGCTCGTTTTCACCTGGCAGAGCACTATGGGATCGACCGAGCAAGACCCGATTGGTACGATCAATTGCTGGTCTTGACGCGCGAGCGGATCCAATTTCACAAGAACAAATATGTCTCGGTGACGATTTCGGTGATCGACGCCGATCCAGCAATGTGCGCGACCATCGCCAACGAGGCTGCCCGCCTCGTGAATGTGATCAACGCCGACATTGTGAAACAAAATGCGGCTGCCTCGCTTGCCGTCATTGAAAAAGAATATCAGCGCCGACTTGGCAAAGTGCGCAGCATGGACGATAGCATCGTAGATGCTGCAGAGTCGACGGTCGCGGTCGCTGAGACGCGCATGCGTGAAGAGGTGCGCATTCACCAAATGCGGATCGTGCGCCTGCGAGACAGCTTGGAATTGCTACGCCGACAGTACAATTTCTTTGACCTACACGAGCAGCTGAAGGCGCTCAATCTACAGCTGACCGAGGCCGAAGCCAATTACCTCCAAGAAAACGGGATACTAGAGGTGCTGGAATCGTCTGCCCAAGCAGCAGACAGTGCCCTCACAAGGCATCGCTCCCTGCGCAATGGCGCCAAGCAGCGCGTTGACAAATTTAGAACCGAACTCACGCAACTCAACCAGATCAATCGCCGCTACTTTGCGATGCAAGACCAACTGGTGATGGAAAATGCGCTGCAACTCAATGCCAATACAGGATTGCAAGACTATGAAATGATGGCCGACCCCAACTTGGAGTCGCGACAGCTCAATCGCATGGAGGAAAGCTTCCGCTGGGATCAGTTGCAGACCCAAGAGCTCAATGCCAAGTATCAGCGGGCGCTGAGCAATTACCTTGATCCCGTGCCGGCCGCCATCGTGGTGAGCGAAGGCAAGGCGAGTTACAAACCGATCTATCCGCATACGATGGTCAATCTTTTGATCGGTGGCTTGAGCAGTTTCTGCTTTGGCATATTTTGGTTTACCTTTTGGGATCGGCGCAAGGCGGGCGCAGATCGGTGAGCAGCCCGACTTTCCAGCCACGATTTTTGTGGCCTGCGGCAGCACTCGCGGCTTGGTTGCTGTTCTACGCTGCTGCTGCCCGTTACACCTATCCGCACTCCCCTACTGTATTGTTGATGATCCCACTTTTTTTGTTGGGGTTGCTGCTTGCTGTGCGCAGTTTTGAGGGTTTCATGTTCACACTCGTGGCATTGGTGCCATGCAGTGTGGGATTGCAAGATGTCGGCGGCGGGTTTGGGGTGGCACTTCCCGATGAGGCAATGTTATTGCTTGCGGCAGGTGGCATCACCCTATTGATCTTACTCCGCAAAATCAATCCCCTCCCCCTGCTGCTACATCCCATTGGCCTCATGATCATTGGGCAAATGCTCTGGGCGTTCATCTGCGCTGTTGGCAGTACGCATGGTTTGATCTCTTCGAAGTTTATGGTGGCACGCACGGTGTACATCGTGGTGTTTTACCTCGGTTTTGGTACGCTTTTTTTGCAACCGCAGCGCATTGTCCAGTTTTTCAAAGCCCATCTCTGGGGCCTCGCCCCTGTGATGGTTTGGAGCATTTATCACCTGTCGGAATATGGCCTGAGCAGGTCTTTTTCCCCTGTGATGGCGGAGCCTTTTTACGATGACCACACGGTTTTGGGGGCCTGCCTAGCAATGGTTTTACCTTGGGCGGGATGGTTGTATTGGCAAAGCCGACAAGAAAACAAGACGCGCAATTATCGGTGGCTCATGGCCGCCCTGCTCGGCTTGGTGGCTGTGACGCTGGTGCTCACCTTTTCGCGTGCAGCTTGGATCAGCATGGTGATCATCGGCGGATTTTACATGTTGCTGCGGTGGCGCGTGCGGTTTCGCACCCTGCTCTTGGGATTGCTCATCTTGTTTGGGGCGGGCTGGCTCAACCGTGACGCGATCGTGGAGAATATGCAACAAAATGAGAATGTCTCGGGCGAAGATGTGCTCACGACGGCTGCCTCAGTCACCAACGTGAGCACCGACGACAGCAACAAGGAACGCGTAAACCGCTGGGCCTGTGCGCTTGAGATGTTCAAGGAGCGTCCGCTGATGGGCTGGGGACCCGGAACCTACGAACGCGAATATGGTCATTTTCAGGTCCTGAGTCAGATGACGCGCATCAGCACCTGGGATGGCGATCGCGGCGACGCACACTCTGAGTACCTGGGTGTGCTCGCTGAGCAGGGCATTCCTGGCTTGTTTTTCTTAGCGGGGCTATTTCTACTGAGCCTGCATATCGGGATGCGCGTGGCCTATCGCAGCACTGATCCGCTGCGGCGTGGCTTGGCGAT
>JANPHP010000187.1:0-10916 GCA_031424495.1 Bacteroidota bacterium
AGCAGAATCCACTGCAAGCCCCGCCTCCATTGAACCCCCCAGCAGCAGGACCTACGGCACCCGCGCCACCCACATTGACATAAAAGACCTGTCCTGGGGTGACAGCGATTGTGGCTTGTGTCCTGCCACCGAGCCCACCCGTGGAGCCGTTTGTATTGCCCCCACCGCGCGCGCCTTGCACATCGACTGTGAGTGTCGTCGCTCCCGAAGGAACTGTATAGCTTTGTTGAGCACCCGTATAGTTGAAGGTGACCGTCTGCCCAATGACGCCGGTGCTGAATAGCATCAGGATCAAAAGCAAAAGGTCTACCTTACGTAGATGCCATTCGCGACAATTTACCGCCTTGAGTAATGTATTTTCCATCAGGTTAATCTATTGAACGACAAAAATTTGGGGATGGGCAAGCATGATGTCTTGCACACTGTGCGGCTGCTCATGCAGCTGCTCGACGCTAAAGGTCGAGCGGGTGACATTGTACTTCACAAGTTGATCGAGGATATTGTCACGCGTTCCGGGTTGCACCTGTAGCAGATCGCTGGCAGCGATTGACAAGTTTCCCTTTGATTTGAGGAACGCGGATCCGCCATCGAGCACTTCAAAGGTCCCATTGTTAAGGTTTTTGAGCGTTGCCGACTGCTCACCACGTCCATTGCTTTCAGACTGCAAGACGGTTGGTTCAGTTGGATTTTCACCTTGAAGGGTTATCTGCCCGTTCCCTGTCGGTGCATTGCCCGTACTACCGGGGCTTGCTACATTCCCTTGTGACCATCCGTGGAGCGCGATCGCCATCCAAAACGTCATGGCAACGGCTACAAGTATGCCCTGCTTGAAGATTTTCATAAAACCGGGTAAATTAATGTGGAGCAAATGGATGTGTGCAATTGCACAATTTTTTTCACGATTGAGGAGGTTTGAAAAGGGGGCATCACCCTAGGATCGCGATGCTTTTTGCAACTTGACAGCCTGGAAAACACGCTATTGGCCACCTCGAGAATCCCTTCTCCAAGGCAACTTTGTTGGAACCCAAAGCGTATTACCACCATCATAAATTAGATAGCCAGATGGCTATTTTTAGACAATAAAAAGTCACCTCGATAAAAATTATCGAGAAATCAAACCATTTTTGAATCCAAAAGGGCGCACTTCGTGCACTGCGCAAATTGCTGCCCAGTTCAGACTCCAAAATTTTCTACACGCCAAACATCAGCGCTTGCGATTGCAAACGGCAATACTATGTAATGCCATCATCTTAAGTTGCTTACGAACCGAATTTCAAACCCAATTTTAAAGTACACAATTCCGCATAACTGCAAATTCCATACACCACTCCCAGCATGGTTATCGTCTTCAATTGGCAAAACAACAATTTGCGCTTCGTCCATCTATGCAGATGCTGCGAGAGCGAAAATCATTGATCGACAGGAAAAGTTGTACGACCAGGGTAGCTTATGAAATCTACTAAGAACTTTGGCCCACGATAAGTTGATTGAATCATGACCATCTTCTTACAGCAAAGATAACAATAGTATTTTTCAAATCAATTTCGGTGGATAAAGTCTGCGTTAAAGTTATACCCGCTCAACGTGAAGTTTTGCACCGCGCTGATGTAGCCTCCCCCCCAGAACGGCTTCCGCCTTGCCGACGCTGCCATCCCGGCTGCGCCGCCGTAGCAGTAGGGTGGCAGGCGTATAGCCGAGCCCAGCGCTGCGCACGCTTTTGCACACTCATCGATTCGCTGTATATTCGCCTCATGACAGCTAGTGAAAAATGGGTGCGCCCGATGGCCTTGATCGACAAGTGGGAAAGCCACATGCCTTGGATCATGTCCTTGATTGCTGGCATCCTTTATTTGCTCACAATGTCCCCTGCGGTGGGCCATACCGACGCCGGCGAGCTCTCAGCCGTCGCTTATACCTTTGGCGTTGCGCATCCGACAGGTTATCCATTGTTCACACTTTTGGGATGGCTCTTTACCCGCATCCCAATCGGTAGTGTGGCTTGGAGGCTCAACCTCATGTGTTTGCTCTTTGTCACTGGAGCCGTTTATGTCTGGGCGCGATTTCTCAGGGAGTTTTTCATCCAAATGCGCACCAGCGTCAAGAAAGGCGACAGTAGCTACGCGTTCCGCATCAAGCTCGCCAACGTACTGGGCACCATTATCGGCACGCTCATGCTCTGCTTTGGGCGCACTTGGTGGATGCAGGCCACGGGCACCGAGGTCTATTCCTTGCAATGTCTGCTGCTGGGACTCACTCTTTGGGCCCTGCTCAAGGCTTGGTGGGCCAAGGAGGATGTGTTTTTGCGCTGGTCCATTTTCGTGATTGCATTGGCCTTTTGTTTTACCAACCACTTGACCGCCATCATTCTGCTTCCCGGCGTCTTTTACCTCTACTTTGTGCACTTTGGGTTCAAGTGGAGCAGTATCATTCAAGGACTCAAATTGGCAGGGGTCGGTCTTGCGGTCCTGGGCCTGATGTATGGCATGCTCATGCTGGTGGCGACCACCCATCCTGCCTACAGTTGGGGCAATGTCGTGGATTGGACCCGCTTGTGGCACCACATTACGGGTCGACAATTCAGCTCATTCATGTTTCAGGGCCCCAAGAAGTTTTTTGTGAATCTCCTGGGCTACTTCAACCGCCTGCCCAATGAGTTGGGCTGGGACCTCATTTGGCCTAAAATACCGATTTGGATCGGCCTCGGGGGAATGGTGTTTCAAGGCACAAGCTATGCATTCGAGCGCCGCCGCGAATGGACGATTTTCTTTGCACTCGGCTACTTTTCCAACTTGTTTTGGGCCTCCAACTACGATATCAAGGATCCTGAGCCCTATTTTATCTTCAGTTTCATGGTCGTCGCCTTCTTGGGCGCCATGTTCCTGCGATGGGCATGGATTGGCTACAAGCAGTTTGCACCTTATATCACTGGGATTTTTGTGGTGGTGATTGGATTTCAGATGTTTTGGAATTTTGGCGCCACCGATCAGCGCGGTGCATACCAATATGAAGACTATTCACGTGCTGCGCTTGAGAGCCTGCCGCCCAATGCCCTCGTGATTTCGACCAACTGGGATGCATTTGTCTCGCCAGCCTACTACTTGCAGGGCTGCGAGGGCCTGCGCAAGGACGTGACCATCATCGACTATGCGATGTTGCGCGATCGGCATTGGTATGCAGCACACATGAGAGTCAATGATCCCAAATTGGCTACGGCACTTGGCAGCACGCTGGTGGATTGGGAAAAAGCGGTCTCCGATTTTGACCTTCGAGGCAAAATCAACCAGTCCATCCTGCAGCCGCGATTTGCAGCTGTCTATTTGGGTGTTTTGAAGCAGGCGCTGAACCGACCTGTCTACATTGGCCCCGAAATCTACGACGGCATTGCTCGCCACGAAATTGCAACGCCGCCACAGGACCTATTGCCGGTGCCTGAGGCATATTTCATCCGCCTACAACTTGCCAATGTCGCTCAAAACTATCAGCCTGTCGCAGCACCCAAGGTCCATATCAGATTTGGTGGCGATCCCCAAGAATATGAAAACATGATGCTCAAAGCCCAATTGGAGCAGGTCTGGGCAATGCGGGTAGATTACGAAACGCGCAGCGGCCACACCTCAGAGGCCGCAATCTGGCAGCAATGCATCGTCGATTTGCGGAAATAGGGCAGGGGGCAAATACCCGATCAACCCATGAATCATCAAAAATAGGAAGGGACGCCATGCCGGCGTCCCTTCCTATTTTTGATGGTCTAATGCATCCCAACCACCAACATCACATCAACACGATGCGCACGATTTTGCTGTCGTCCAGGATATCGGCCATCGTATAATCGGTTTTGCCGGGTTTGAGGATGCCCGCTTGTGGCACGTGAAAGATCATTTTGCTGCCTTGGTAGGGGATGATGATCTCCATGACACCATATTCTTCAAAGGGAATCACATAAGCGTCGCTCGTATAAGCCTTGAGTTCCTTGCCGGTGCTGCCCACGCGCAGCCCCGAACTGTGGTGAAAGCGGCCCGATTCGATGCGGATGCGACCTAGCAATTCACCCGAATTGAAGTCCGCATCCAAGATCACCACGCCATCGGGGAGACGCAAAATCTTGGCGAACCAAGAGGTCGTGTCCATACCGCTGACACCTTCGCTGGTTTCCGTGAAAACCGTGTCCTTCATCACGATATCGGGCAGGGTAGGTTTGATGTTGTTGTTCCAAGTGAGCGAATCACCCAATTTGAGGAAGTCAAGGCCTGCGGCGCAAAATTGGCCAGGTTGCAAGTTGGCACACTCAGCATCGGTGGTGCGAATGGCAACTGTGTCAGGCGGCGCGACGATGGAATCATTGTCGGTGCCATTGGTCGAAGCGGATGGCTTGCATCCAGCAAAAACGATCAACAACAGGAGGGCGAGCACGATCGACAGATCCCGCTGCGAGCGGATAAGATACTTTTTCATGATGCTTTTCTTTTGCAGGCATAATGCACCGCAGGAACAAAGATACAGGAAAATGAAAACGATTTTTCTCAAACAAAAGTCCCGTTCGTCCTTCCAAATGTCCCGTTCGTCCGCAAACAAAATCCCAAACCGCCATCTCGCTCTCCGAACAGTTTTCAATGCGTATTGCCAACCCGCACCCGAACAGTAAACCCGTGACGCTGCTTTGACACGCGTTTTGCACCCAAATGTCCCATTCGTCCGCAAACGCCTGCAAGTCTCCACGCTCAATTTTCTATTGTCAATTCTCCATTCTCACCGCCTATTCAAATTCCTTCGGACATCCAAAGTACCCGTTCGTCCTCCCAAATGTCCCATTGGGATAATCCGCTGATTTCCCATTTCCGCATCCTGCAGCTTGCCGATGTTTTCCAACAGTATCACTTTATACATTAAAAAATGAAATCGAACATTACATCAAAACTAGCGCTCGCTTGCTGCCTGCTCTTTGCAACGAACTGCTTGTCTGCCCAATCGCTGACGACCGACCTGGTCTTTTACCTCCCGATCAATGGCAACGCCAATGATGTCAGCGGCAATGGGTTAAATGCCACCACCAACGGCAACTTCGTGCCTGACCGCAACGGCGTCCCCAGCAGCGCGATTTACGTCAATGGCAACGCGCAGACCATCACCCTCGCCAACAACCCACTCCTGCATCCGCAGCTGCCCATGAGCGTGAGCATGTACATCAATTTTGACGCATTTGGAAATGCATTCTTCGCCAATGACTTCACGCCCAGCATCTACACCGGCATGTGGATGGGTACCGTAGTAGATGGTACCATCCACTTGAATTTTGGCGATGGCGGGCCCACAGGCCCTCCTCATCGCCGTGCAAAAACCTCCAATGGCATGCTCACGCTCCACAATTGGCACCACGTCGTGGGCGTCATTCGTGCTTGGGATGACATGGACATCTACATTGATTGTGTGAATGCGGGCGGATGGTATGATGGCGACGGCGGCGCGATGGTCTATGCGGGAAATTCAGCCAAGGTCGGTGTCGGCGCGGCCACCAATCAACCTGGTGGAGCGATTTATATGCAAGCCAGGGTCGACGAGATTGCCTTTTGGAGCCGTGCACTTAGCCCAGGAGACGTCGAGAAGCTCTGCAGCGGCGAATTGAACAACCTCGTCACGTCAGCAGTCGAGACCATCACTGTCGATGACCTACAATTTTCGCCAAACCCTGTGCAAGACCGCATCATCGTGCGGCTAGGACATGCGTTGCAGACAGCTCAGCAACTAGCAATCATCGACTTGACCGGCAAAGTCGTGAGTACCTTGAATATGACGGGACTTGCGGAATACACAATCGATGTGGCTGACTTGGCCTCTGGGATGTACTTCGTCCGAGCCACCACTCCGGACGGGAAATCTGTGACCAAGAAATTGATCAAACAATAAGCTATCACCAAACAATTGGATCGCGCAGCTTCCCGGGGGGAGAGCTGCGCTTTCTATTTTGAGGTCAATCCTGTGTGACAAAAGCCCGCCAAGGATTGGAAAAATAGACCCATCGCCCATCGAGCTTTACAAAATAGCGCAAGCTCAGTTGGGATTCTGGTTCAAAATAGGTGACTTGGTAAAAGCGAATGTCGGGCAGCAAGTGGTCCCGCAACTCGCGTTTGTTGCTCGCCAGAAACTCTTTTGAGGCCTTGAGCTGTGCCGTCGTGTAGTGGGCGGTCTTCAGGTCGACAAATTGCCCTTGCAGATCAGCTTCCAGCGGGTCGATTCCATTTTTGCAATAAAGGTAAACGAGGTCTGCACCACCGGCCTTGAAGACCGCGCGGCAATCGGCGAGCGTGGGCAACATCGGCTTTAAAAATGCTACTTTGTTGGCTGCAAAGCCCCTGATCGCAATTTGCTCAAACTCGGCGGCCTCGTTTGCGAGGGCGATGCTATCGTTTTGCGCGACTGCCAATTGGCAGCTGCACAGGAATAGCAAGCCTGCAAGCAGCCGCGCGATCATAGGCCCTCGGCGCGATTGGCACTGTCACGGATCTCCGTTTGGGTTTCGTCCACAAAAAAGATCTTGCCATTGCTCATCAAGATTTTGGAAGAACCCGGCTCGCGCTCGTGGGAGTGCTCGACCATGATGATGTGAAACGAATTGATCGTGATCTCAGAGCCCGAGTCGGTCTCGCCATTGGGGCCATGGGCGCGGGTGAGGTGGAGCAGATGTGGCATGGGAATCTTGAATTTAGTAATTGTAGGAAAAGATACAACTATCCTCGCTTAGATTCAATCCTACACAGTAATATCACGTTCCTTGTCGGCGCAGCTTTGCAAAGTTGAGCGATAGGTAGCGGCGCATGGGACCCAAATTTTGAAACCGCAACTTGGGAACCTTGGCTACAAAAATCAGGGTTGCTTCATGGTCATGCAATCCACAGTAGGGGATGCCCCAGGCATCGGCTTTTTGGGGTATGACCGCGCCGCCAATCGCATCACCGATGCTCATTGTCGATTTTTCAAGCTTGTCAAACCTTGCGATGGGCGCTCCACAAGTCAGGCATTCGTCGGGCCATTGGATTGCGAGAAACAGCGGTACATGGACCTCGCTGCGGCGGTATTGGAAAAGGTCTTCTTCAAGCGGCCAGAGTTTTTCTTTTTTGCTCACCAGCCATTCGCAGCATTTCTTGCATTCAACAAGGTGATTGTCGTTGCTCAGCTTGAGGGTATGCCCCAGCTCGGTGCCGACGAGCGTGCCGCAATAGGGGCAGGGCGCCACCATGAACTTGGTCGCTCGCCACAGGCCGAGTAAGATGCCGACAAGGCCAGTGGTTATACCCGCCCAAAACAACCAAGCCGAGTGATAATCCTTTGATCCTAAATACATGAGGCCGCCGAGTACCAAGCCGACGATGAACAGAGGCAAACTGTTGGTGAGGCCCGTCGTGAAAGGCGGCTTGCGCAAATCGGTGCTCGGCCCGCTCTCCAGCAGGATCATTTTGCCTTGGTAGCGCGGTGCGGGCATGGGGATCGATTGGTGTAAAGGAGAATTTGCCGCCTATTTTGCGGTGAGCGGCTTCTTCCCAAAGTTCATGGCGACGTAGCGGCGCATCGCGTCGAGGTCCTCAAACTTCAATTTGGCTTGATCGCTTTCAAATCCCATGCTCACCTGCGCGCCATGCTGGGCGCAATAGGGCACATTATTCACCGAGGCACTGCGGGTTCTGATCTTTCCCACGAGCAAGGCCGCGCCGCTCACAGATGTATCGGCAATTTTTTCAAAGCGCGTAGCTGGCGCTCCACAAGTCAAGCATTCGTCGGGCCACCGCAGGTCGTCAAACAGGGGTGCCCGGCACTTGTCCCTTTTGGCAATAAAGGTCTCTCCATCGATCGGCCGCAATTCTCCCTTGTCGCTGATGAGGCGTTCATAGCACTTCTGGCATTCCGCAGGCTCATTGTCGTCGATGCCTGTAAGATCATTGCCGCTGTCAAGGCCCACCATGGAGCCGCAGAATGGACAGGGCGCGACCTCGGTTTTGATGCCGACAAAAATCCCAATACCGCCACCCAGCGCCATGCTGCTGCCTGCCACCCAATAGAGCCAAGTCCAATGCTTGATATAAGCTCCCGCGCAAAGGATACCGGCAAAAAAGGCTACGCCAAAAATGATCAAGCCAGCTTTTTGCAGGCGCACGCCGAGCGGGGCTTTGCTCAGTTTGGTGGCTGGGCCAGCCACCATGAGCGTGATTTTTCCTTGATAGGTTGTCATAGACTGTTGAATTTGTAGTTTAAAACTTCTGATCGTAGGTCAAATTATCGGGCGCGCCGCCGTTGGAGAGCTGTGAGAGGATGTCTTGCGTGACATCTTTGCCGCTAAATGCGGTGTAGATGCTCTGTATCGTATAGATCGGCCCCCAGGGGAAGCCCCACCATCCCAAAATCATTGATAGGAACAAGTATTTCCAGCCATGTTTGAAGGCCGACTCGCCCGCCCGCAAGAAATAGATGCTACTGCCGTTTCTAAAGGTCATGAAAACGATGGAAATCGTATAATAAAACACGACAAACTTGGCGCCGCTACGCAGTTCACTATTCAATTGATCGACCGTGATCCCGTTCAGATTCTTGATTGCCATGGGGCTGGGGATTTATTGTTAAAAATTGATGAATGGAATACAGGAGTCGAAGATAACTAAAATTTCGTCGATGCAAAAATGCGATTCGACGAGAGGCGACAACGGAATCCACAAAAAAGCCCTAATTTCCCTACCGAATGCTTGGCCGCTTGTTTTGGGCCTGGCCTTAGGACTTGAACTAGGTTAGCGAGAAATTAAAATGAGAAATCTGTACACATTTCATGGATTGATTCTGATGGGACTATTCCTCGGTGCCGGGTATGTGAATGCCCAGCAGAAGGAAATGGGGCCCAATCCCAATGCAACGCGCACACAACTAGCGCCGATCGAGCGGATCGGCGTTGTGAATATGTCTGAGGAGTCTGAGGATTGGGATCCGTTTTTCAAAACCGTCCAGAAAATCCATTTGCCCGGCATCGATGCCCGCAAAGACGAGGTCAAAAGGCTCAAAGCCGAAGCCAATCTCGTGCACGATGCCTTGATTGCAGGCCTGAAGCCGCAGTCAGAAGAAGCAGCCAAAGTGAGCACGAGCACTTCCCCCACGCTCGGCGTCAATTTCTTTGGCAACTCCTACGGAGGAGCCGACCCAGCAGACAATGCACTTGCAGTCTCCGAGGGCGGGCTTATGATCTCGGGCAACAATACTCGCTTTCATTGCTATGACGCAACGGGCACGCAGACAAGCTCCAAGAGCTTCACCCAGTTTGCAACCGCTGGCGGTGTCCCAACCAATTTTACATTTGACCCCAAATGTACCTATGATCCAGATGCAGATCGTTTTGTCGTCGTCTTCCTCAATGGCGGTTCATCGTCTTCATCCAAGGTCATCGTTGCTTTTTCCCAAACCAATGACCCCGCAGGCGCTTGGAACGTCTATGCCATCAATGGCAACGTGATCCCCAGCCCCGGTGTATGGACCGACTTTGTACAAATCGGCTTGAATGCCAATGAGCTTTTTGTCACCGGCAATCCATTTACCAACGCGGGTGCTTCGCAAGGCGCCGTGATGTGGCAGATAGACAAGAACCAAGGGTATACAGGTGCCTCACTCACCCCTGTGCAATATGTGGTTTCAGGTACTTTTTCGCTGCATCCAGTGCAAGGTGGCTCCACACTCTATGGCCCGAACATGTTCTTTTTGGAGAGCTCACTCGGTACCTCCAACACCATCAACCTGCACCAAATCACCAATAGCATCGCCAACAACGGCGTCCTCAACTCGCCCGCCGGCTTCACGCTCGACAACAGCTATGGCATTCCGCCGACTGCTGATCAGCGTGGCACGACCACCAATCTCAAGACGAATGACACACGCGTGCAATCGTCTTATTATCAAAATGGCCGCATTGAGTTTGTGCTCAATTCCAGCGTGAATGGCATGGCAGGCGTCTATTACGGCACCGGCATCATCTCTCCGCCACCGTTTTTCTCCTTTTCGAGCTTTACGGGGCAGACCATCGGCTACACCGATTTGGACATCGCCTATCCATCGATTGCCTACGCAGGTCAAGAGGATGTGAACCAAACCAAAAACTACAGCTACATCGGCTTTAACACCTCGGGCCCCAACAGCTTTCCAGGTATGGGTGCAGTCTATGTCGATGAAGGCGGATACAGCCCGATGCTTGTGATCAAGGAAGGTGTCTCCTTTATCAACTCAGCCGACGATCGTTGGGGTGACTATGCCGACATGAGCGAGCGCAAAAACCATCCTGGCGAAGTCTGGGTTTCTGGCACATCTGCAAATGGGGCACAGCAACAGCGCACCTACATCGCACAATTGTTGCCGCCAGTTCCAGTGGCTGTCACACCTGAAGTCGCCAATGGCACCAAGATGGATGTCTATCCCAACCCGACAACTGAGACTGTGAAGTTTGAATTTCCTGTCGTCGATGCAGGCGAATACAAAGTGTTTGTGCGCGACCTCGAAGGCCGTGTCGTGAAATTGGTGATCCAAGATTGGTTGGTGGCCGGCAAAGCTCGCCTCGCCTTCAACGCCCACTACCTCGCAGCAGGCACCTATATCGTCTCCGTGGAAAACGACTCCAAGCAGCTTTTTCAAGAGAAGCTGGTCGTCACGCACTGATCCTTTAGGGAATTTTAATTGAAAACGCGTGTGCAAGGCTTAGCCGCTGCACACGCGTTTTCGATTTTAGGAATGCATCAAATGAAAAGGCCGATCTCGAGTTCAGCAAATCAGGTGCAACAATCCTGTTTCGCTTGCAATATCACTAGCCACCCCTGCAACCCTGCAAGGGCAAAAGCAATCAGCATGGGGAAAGCCAGATGCCCACGATCGATTTGGTCTCGTAGGAACGCGATGCATCGCGT
>JANPHP010000188.1:0-7485 GCA_031424495.1 Bacteroidota bacterium
CAAGAATGCAACCAATTTTGAGACCAATTTGCCAAGTGGTGGGTAGTTTGCTGCGATGTCAATTCTCCCAGAATGCCCCATTTTGGCAGAATTGACCACATTTAAGACACCGTGAGCAGCTCGAAAAGCAGGCGAGCTTGACAAAAATAAAATTCCTAGAAGACGATATTTTTTGGAAAGCAACACAGCTGCCTAGGCACTTATTTAGCATCATAGAGTTGGGGATGAATCACAGGTGCAGAAGGAAACGCTCTTTTAATGGAAATGGCAACGGGAAGCCGATGGGGGTAAGAATAGACAACTCGCCCGATGGGATGCCCTTGCCTACGAAAAGATAACCCGGCTTCCCGACGAAATCGGGATACCGGGCCTTTTCAATCCCTTTCAATGCAGCCTCAGTTTCGAAGCAGGAAGCCGCAGAGAAAGCACGATCTTTGACGTAAAACTACGCTTTTGGAGATACTGTCGCAATAGTCGCGAGCGGTGAGTGGTGCCCATGATCGTTTGAGATGGCCACAACTCACCGCATCGACGCATTCGCCGTTGTGATGAAAGAGGACTGGTGGACGGGAGCGGCCTTGATGCTGCTATGCCCCAAGTTTGGATAGTTCGACCCAACCGAAGATCACAAATCCCAATTTTGTTGATTGATTGAACTTCATGCGCCGCTCCCGGTTCGCTGCACTCTTCCTTTTTGCCAACCGATTGCTGCGATTCACAGATTATCTCCCTTTTTTATCCAAGTCCCCTAATCTGGGGACGCGTTTCTCTGTAGTTGATTGGTGCGGGAGGCTGCCGCCCGGTGGCCCCCGCATTATCTTGGTTTCTGACCTAGGTAGGAGACCGAGCGCAATCAAAAGACAAGCGATTGAAAGCTATATATAAGGTATCCAGTGAATAGAATCATCGACCCCATCGTGCGCGAAACGACCGACGCCTACGAGGCCATGATGGCAAATGAAGCGGCGCTAGACGAAAGTGTAGCCGCCTTTGTCCGCGCCAATTGCAATAAGAAAGGCATCGCTTTGAGGCGCATCAGCCGTTGTGGTTCTTGGTATCTGGAGGACATCGGCGGGAAACTGCTTCAATGCTGCGTAGTTCGGCTTTACTATCGTGGGCCGTTAGGCAAGAAGCGAACGAGCTTGCGGGAATATGCGATTCGATGTGGTGATCCCAAGGCAAAGGTGGTTGAACTCCTGGCTTAGAGAACCTCTCCCACACGCCGATTGAGCATCAAAATGGTGAAAACTAAGAAATAAGACATGGAAGCAGAGAGCGAGACATTGGAAAAAATTTCGGATCTGGGACTGCCCAAGGGGCATCGTGAATTTGACTACAAGCGCAAGTTCAAATTCCGGGTGACCTTCAAGGCCACTGTGCGGGGAGCTGCAAAGGCTAGGGAAAGCAGCTTCTCCTACTATGACCTCGTATCGGCCCGGAAGTGCTACCGCGACATCCTCCTGGCCTTCTACAAGGGCAGGGAGATCGAGTCGTTTGCGGTCTGCCTGAACCACCACGGCTCGAAGAAATGGGAAAGGCCCATCCATGCGGAGGCCACCGACGAGGGCAGTTGAGACACACGGAATCGAATAGAGAACGTGTCGGTGAAGGTGGGAAATTTAGCAAAGCGGCAAATGTCTCCTTTTCGGATACTTTTCCACTTCTTTTCGCCTTCTTTTCCGATACTTTTGCTGTTTTGGTGTCTTCTTTTCCTCTACTTTTCCTCTTCTCATCGGCTTCTTTTTTTGAGCTGTGTCCCTTTCCAAAACGCGTCCACAAAACAGGCTAGGTTTTCAATTCTGGAGTTCAGGCAGCGGCCATCGGAGTTGCAAGAATCAACCTTCATAGCCATCGATGCCGAGATTGCCTTTTGATGCATGAGCTTTCAAGCGACCCAAAAGCGTGTCGCTATTTCAGGACAAGTCAGCGGCAATGGCATTCCGACACCTTTCCGACACTTTTCCTATTATTTCCGACACATTTCCGACACCTTCCCGACATCCTTCCATACAAATCCCGACCCATTTCCGACACTTTTCGGCTTGCCCCCTCGTACAACAAACGAATCGCGTACCTTTCCCAAAAGCGTCCACAAAATCCAGCCGTCCTTTAGTGCTGAAGCATTCAAGGGACGCCAAAGCGTGTAGGTATTTCAGGACGATCTTTGCTCAAAAATGAAAATGCCCTTTTCCTAGCTTTTCCTAGCTTTTCCAGCCTTTTCCTTCCTTTTCCTGGCTTTTCCTGGCTTTTCCGATGGGCGAAAATCGGGTTGTGTATCTTTGCTACCCGCGTCCACAAGGGCGAACTCATCGGCTGGGTGTTTCCAGCAAGCGTTCCCTATTCGAAGCATCACATCCAGCCTTTGAAAGCGGCAGGGATTGGAGCTTTTTTCGGTCAAGGCCGATAGGTCAGTGACGGCATCTGTCAAGCAAGCGCAGCTTGCTGTACAACCTTCACCGCAGCATTATCCGACCGAACTGACCTGGAAAGACAAAATCCTTTTTGTGGTCAAGGAAGCTGGCAAGCCGATCCACGGCAAGGAGCTCGGGCCAGCGTTGCGGCGCTTGCAGCCACATGGTTTGAAATTCAGTGAACTTGACAAAACGGTCTCGGTGCATCTCACGAAGCTGGTGCGAGATGGGGCGCTCGTGCGGATTAAGGTGAAGAAGCGGTCTGGATCGCTTTATGCGTTGTCAGACTGATGCTATGATTCTAAAAAGGCAGACTAGTGATCTTATCGCTCGATGTCAATTGGCTTTTACCGATCCGATCAGCTCGAAACACGACAACATCAATTTACTTGCAAATAGCTTCTTACGGTCATTCCACTGATTTCACGAAACTGGCGAGAAAGGTGCTGCACACTACTGTATCCGAGCTTAACGGCAATCTCTACCAGCGTCAGATCGCGATTCAGAAGTAGTTGTTTGGCTTGCTCAATCCTTTGGGCGATAACGAACTTTTCCAGGGTCATACCCTCTTGCTTGGAAAATGCACGACTAATGTGGGCATAAGACCTACCCGTTTGCGTCGAAATGTGGTGCGAAACATTCAGTCTGCTTTTTTGGAATTGGTCATCTTTGAACATCAAGAATACCAAGTGTTTCACCTGTTCGACCAATTGACCTTGCTTGTCCTTGAGAGAGAGAAAACCCACCGCTTCCAATTCGCATTCCAGCAAGGACATTCTAAGGCTATGCGGTTTTCTCAAGGTAGCGAAACCAAGCCTAAATTCAATCAATTCGACTCCGAGCTTCTCCAGTATCGCTGTCAGTTGCGGCGGACAATCACCCGATCTTATGCCTTTCAGGCAAATCGTTATCTCTTCCATGAATGTGATTTGGGGGATGAATACACAACAATCCTAACTCCATGCGGGGCATGGAGAAACTGTCGTGTCATCTCAAATCAGAAAGACTTGGAAGCGTTCACATCTGGAAAAGGGAGGGAGCGCTTCGTTTTCAGGAGGCTTGAAAGATGTAGCCTTCTCCTCCAGCGATATCAATACGACTTTGGGGAGATCGCAAAAGACAATCAGTGGAATTAGAGGCACGTTGATTGCCTCGTAGGTTTGGAAGTACGTGGGAGTCGAGAAAAAGCGCACGGAATCATCTATGCAGCAACTTTCAAGTTTTGTGATCCCATCATCGGCCACGATGGACTTGTTTTCGTCGGTCTGAGCCGGTTGCAAACTAGCGGCTAGATCGCTACGATGCTGCTGAGTTTGATCAGAAGCAGGCTCGACTTCATCCGTCGAAATGCTTCCTGCCTGCTCATGTTTGTGCAACGCATGGTCATGTCCATCGTTGGCGTGACTATGACCAGAGTCATGTGCATGATCATCATGTGCCAAGTGAGCCTTGGGATTTTCATTCGCCGTCTCAATTGGCTTGGAATGGCCGTGGCATAAATTGGTCTGGCGACAATCGTTCTTTGTGCTCCGCAGTTTTCCAATTAAGCACGACATTTCGACGAGGAACACCATGCAAAAAGGCAGCAACAAACACAGGCTGTACACTAGCCTGAGTCGTTGCCTATTCTTGCAATATGTCTTCTTCACTGTTGCCACTGAATCAGAGTTTCAAAAATTTGGCGGTTTTTGTACCTTCCCGAGTTTTGATCTTCGCGAAATAGAGTCCTGCTTGCAAGCCATCCAGGCCAAGGCTTCCATCGGGAGATAGCAGTTTTTGGATCAGAGTGCGCCCGTAGGCATCAATGATTTCCACATGCATAGAAGGCACTGGCTTGCCAGCAAGCTCTATGAAAAGATGATCCGAGGCAGGATTTGGGTGGAGGCTCATCCTGCTTTCACTGCTTGAACTCGGCTGAACTGATGTCGCAGGATTGACCACCAAAAACTGCCCCATCATGCCATCGTCTTCATGGTGAAGCAGGTGGCAATGGTACATGTAGGGTACAGAATCATTGGCAAAGGTTTCAAATTGGGTGATGAAGCGAAGGGTGTCGTGTGGCTTCACCAAGATTACATCCTTCCAGCCAGCGTACTGTGGCGGCGGTGGCATACGGTTGATGTCCAAGACAAAAAATTGTATGTCATGGATGTGAAAAGGATGGGAGACCTCAGTGGAATTGGTAAGTGTCCAGATTTCCTTGCTGTCAAGGGGGATTGTGATGTTGATCGAATCCATGTCGAAGGGTTGGTCGTTCATGCGGAAAGGCCCATCTACAAGGGCCACTTGACCAAACTGAGCCGTATCCGCCCCAAAATGCAGGTACCTGTGTGCGTTGACTCCCATCGTGTCCAATGGTACTAGTGGCACAAAAGTAGCAGGGACAGTGGTGATTGGATTGTTTGTGGGCGCGATGATATCAAGTTGGAGGACCGAAAAATCCAAGCCATTGAGGGGGTTGGAATAATAGCCTTCTCCAATCGGATTTGTTGCCGTTCCCACGGAGTCGGCTCCAATGATCCCTCTAGGCAACTCTGAGGCATAGCTCATCAATTGGACTGACTGCCCGACCGAATAGGCATTGAAGTCGATCAGAATTTCTGCACGTTCCCCAGTGGATAAGCGCAGGCGATTCGTCATGAAGGGTTGAGTCAAAAGTCCTCCATCTGAAGCGATTAGGTGAAAATTGCTGTTGTCGCTGAGGCCAAGGTAGTACGTCCTGTCTGCACTGCCATTGAGCAAGCGCAGCCGTACAACTTGCCTCGGCACTTGCAAATAGGGATTCAGTGTGCCATTGACCATCATGATGGAATCCTCATGGGTGGCTATGGCAAATTGATACAAACCGTCAAATGCCTTGGACTGAAGGATCAAGGGAAAATCATCGATGCCATATTTTCTTGGTAGCGCAAAGGCTGCCTCCTCTGCATCCCGCACGATCACCATACCTGCGAGTCCCCTTGTGACTTGTCGCTCAGTCTTACCCTCTCCATGAGGGTGGTACCACATCGTCGAAGCACGGTTGCGCATCTTGAACGATGGTCTCCACGTCGTACCTGCCGGAATGATCTGATGGGGGCCGCCATCGTTTTCTGGTGCTACATGAAATCCATGCCAATGCACGGTCGTCGCAGTATTCAGGTCGTTGGTTACATTCAGGGTGATGCTGTCTCCGTTTTCAATCAACAACGTTGGCCCCAGAAAATCACCATTGTAGCCGTAAGTCGGGGTATTGAACCCTGGAAAGAATACTTTCGTACTTGCACCTGCCGTCAATTGGAAATTTGTGCCAGAGAGCGTGTCGGGAATGAACAGCGGATTCTGCCCAAATGAAAAGGCAACAGCTGCAAAGGAAACTACGGCTGTGAGTATAGTTGAACGCAATTGATAGATCACTCTCATTGTACTACTGTAAAGCGATGGCTGCTTTGAGTCCCATTCATACTTGCCTTGATCACGTAAGAGCCCGCTGCGATGTCGGCTGTGTTAAATGTCCTGACGACTTTGCCCGTAGGTACAACTTGATTCATCCATTGCATGACCTTGCGACCAGTCAAGTCTGTCACCTCCACAGTGAGATTACCCGCCTCGGTGACATCATAGCTGAAATTGACCAAACCGTTCGAGGGGTTTGGATAGATAGAAATGCCATTTTCAAATTTTGTACTGTTAGTGATACCCGTTGCTGTATTGAGGAATCCACGTATATCAGCAGCCATTTGAGTGGTATCGCTCGTGGTGAACCCGACATAGGGACTTCCAAGGACGGAGTGGTTGGTGCCGCCACCCAATATCACAATGGTGGGCATGCCCATGCCGCCATAGTAGGCGACCTGCGTTGCGCCGCTATCCATGGGGATGGATGTGAAACCGTTGTTGGTCACCCAGTTTGCATTGCTCAGGCAGGTGTAATTGTTGGTGAAACCTGTAGCATAACTTTTGATCTTGCCAGGAAACTCTGTAAGCAAGTCTGCCTTCATGGCTTCCAATTTGTTGCCAGCAGTGATGCAAGGGGTGCAGTTTTGCATGAAAAACTCCAAAATGACTGCATTTCCAGCATCCAGGTCGGCAAACAAGTGCTGCATGTTGCCGTTGCAATCCATGCGCTGAAAGTCCATTGCGGTGGTCTGCGCGTAGGCAGAAGCCGAAACCACAGAGAGGCCAAAGCCCAAAATAAGTGTTGCTAGAATATTTTTCATAAACGCTAAATTTCTCGTTGCAACCGCAAAATACGCCTATTGTTGTACAGCTGCTTGCATTGTCAAAATTATATAAATCATGTGTTTTGCTTCGAGCAAGCACTGGTCCATGCAATCAACCTCCGCCCAAAACTCAATGCAATTGGAGCTTGCGGCTCACGCATTTGTCACCAGAATGGACCTTCAGGAAATAGATCCCACTCGCCAGGGTGGCGATTGGCAGTGTAAATTCGTTGGCATCGCCGCTTCTGGTTTCCAGCATCCTGCCAAATATGTCGATAAGTTCGATTTTTTGAATGGAGGCAGTCGGGTCATTTAAGAAAACGCTAACGAGATCGGTGGCGGGGTTGGGGAAGACGGTAACGTCTAGGGCGGGGTTGCCGTTGCAGCACCCCGTGGCTGACTGTGTGATCAGGAATTGCCCCATCATCCCTTTATCTTCATGGCTCAAGATGTGGCAGTGGTACATGTACGGCATCGATGCGTCTGCAAAATCTTCGAATTTCATGATGACACGGGCAGAGCCACCTTGTGGCCCGATCAAGACAACGTCTTTACGCCCTCGCAGGTTCGCAGAAGGAGTGGTTCCGTCGATGGATTGTATGAAAAAGTGGTTGCCGTGGATATGAAAGGGGTGAGCCATCATGCTTTGGTTGGTAATGTTCCAAATCATGATGTCGTCTAGGCTTTTCGTGAAATTCATGACACCTTCATCATATTGGACGCCATTGATTGTGAAGTTGGTCATACTCATCATCGGCGAACCCTGGATCTGGAAGTTCATGGTCGATGCACCGCCACTGAGCCACGGCGTATTGGTCGTGAGGGCTGTTGGGATGGTGGTTACAGGATTTGGAGTTTGTCCGACAACGTTG
>JANPHP010000189.1:0-21632 GCA_031424495.1 Bacteroidota bacterium
TCAGCTGGACCGCGCTTTGCGCCCACCCAACCTTGATTGTGGATTTGCACATCTCAATCCGAATGCCGAAACTGCGCCCTTTGTAAACGCTGCGGGACACGTGACTGTGGCCGCTCATCGGTTTGAAGCATTTGGGAAGCATGACTCTGAAAGAAAAATATGGTACACTCGCCCTCGTGGCGGGAGCCTCTGAGGGCATCGGCGCCGCCTTTGCCCACCATCTCGCGGCTGCGGGCATGGACCTCGTGCTCGTGGCGCGCCGCCGCGATCCGCTCGATGCACTCGCTGCCCAATTGGTGCAGCAATACCAGGTGAAAACCACAGTGATCACCTGCGATCTTGCCGATACCAATGCGGCGCAGTTGCTGCACGACGCACTCGAGGGCCGAGAAATCAACCTATTTGTGTACAATGCGGCCATCCCCTACATTGGTCGATTTGAAGACGACAGCATCGCCCACCACAATCAGATCGCGCAGGCGAATATGGTCACACCCATGAACCTGACGCACATGTTCGGGACCACGATGCTCAAAAAAGGCAAAGGCGCTGTGATTTTGATGGCCTCATTGGCTGGTTTTCAAGGGAGCGGATTCTTGGCTGCTTACGCGGCAAGCAAGGCATTTGACCGGGTATTGGCGGAGAGCCTGTGGTATGAGTGGCGGGATCGGGGTGTCGACGTGATCGCCTGCTGCGCAGGCGCCACCGCTACCCCCAACTTCATCAATACCAAGCCTGAAAAGACCAGCCTGTTTGCACCCAAGGTGCAAACACCCGAGGAAGTGGTGCAGGAGTGTTTCCAAAAACTAGGCAAGCGCCCCTCCTACATCACAGGACGCGGCAACCGCATAGCCAGTTTCCTCATGCAGCGCCTCATGCCTCGCAAAACGGCCATCAAAATCATGGGCGACACCACAAGGCAGATGTATCGGCTGTAGGCTGCTGATGTCTTAATATGCCGATGTAGCCTCTATATGCTACATGCAACAGCCCCTTTATCCTTAGTATATATAGGGTATGATCCGATAAGGCACCCGCTTCAGATATTGGTCCCAAAGCGGGCCATACTTTGCAGCGCAACGCTTGTCGTCGTCAAATTGACGGGGAAATAGCAGCGCGACATAATACAATGGATACAACCAGGGCCAAGGCAACAGCGGATGACCAGCTGCCAAGACGATGCCTGTCGCCATCAAAATCTCACCGAGATAATTGATGTGGCGGCTGAGTCCCCAGAAGCCATTCACGAGCAAGACCCGCTTGCCATCCGTGATCGTTTCGGGCGTGATGCCGAGAAACTTGCCCTTGGGATCCTTCTTGAAATAGTACTTCTGCATATTCGCCCCGCGTGCGAGGCTCCATCCGCTGAAAAACACCCCTGCATAGATCACGAGTAGCCAAGTCGGTGTCTGCGGACTCACCAGTTCGGCAGTGGACCATATCGGGATTGAGTAGAAAAATGGGTAGAATGCGATGCAGCCCCAACCCAGCTTGAAGCCGACGTTCTCGGCAAAAAAGTCATAGGTATAAAGGTGTACCTCCTCAAAATTCAAATATTCGACCAAAAAGAAACACAGCAAACCCGTCGACACAAACAAGCCCGTGGAGGCTGCGCCGCCAAACATGATAAAGTGGTGCATTGCAAAGCTCAGGATATTGAGCGCCAACATGATGGCACCCACAAGGTAGAGCCACATTTTGGCATCCACTCGCCCACCCCAGAGCTGCGGATTGAATAGTCGTCCTAGGTAAAAATCAGCCAAAAAGGACTTCTTGACGGCCGGATAGGGCAACACGATCGCGAAGGAAAAGATCAAGCCAAATGTAATCGCGCCTGCCAACGCATACCACCGCACTGCAAAGAGATAATCCCAAGCGATGATGTCAAAATAACACAGTGCGGCCCATCCCAAAACGACCGTAAACAGCACCCAGAGCCCGTTGAGGCGATAGCGCAATTTTTCATCTGTCCCAGCCTTGGTCACATACCCTGTGACCCAACGGCCCGGCATGACGGCATTCAAAATGAAAATGATACCATAAACGATGGTCGGCGTCAAAAAACCCAATGCTTCCTTCATCTCCTCAATCTAATTGCAAAAACCAGCCACGAAGATAGGGAGAAAGCCCAATTGCCAAAGTCCAGATGCAGAATGAATCACAAATTGCCCACCATATAGGGGGGCAAAAATGCGCCAGTAAACAAAAGCGTCCCTCCACAGTTGGTATAGTGTGATGCTACTGCACACACCCCATCGACCGGCTACGCCCCTATTACCCACTCCCATGAATCTTTGCGCTCCCAAACTGACCTTGTTGCTGATCCTTGCAATGTGCTTCGGCAGTTTCGCATCCGCCCAAAAGCTGCAAACCGTCGCACATGTAGACCTAGCGAAGTATGCAGGTAAATGGTTTGAAATTGCTTCCTATCCGCTGTCATTTCAAAAAAACTGCAATTGCACGACGGCTGAATACACGCTGAACCCCAAAGGATTTGTCGTTGTTGAGAATCGTTGCAACAAAGACAGCGTGAACGGCAAGGAATCCTATATCAAAGGCAAGGCCTTTGCCCCCAAAAACGGCGACAATGCGAAACTCAAGGTTCAGTTTTTCTGGCCTTTCAAGGGCAAATATTGGATTATCGACCTCGCTAGCGACTATAGCTACGCTGTCGTGAGCCACCCTAGCCAAAAATACCTATGGATCCTCTCACGCACGCCCAAAATGGACAATGCAACCTATGCACAAATCCTCGCTCGGCTCACGGAGATGCAGTTTGACCTCAGCAAACTCAAACGCACGGCTCAAATTTAAGCCGCGCGCAGGCGCCAACCGCAGCCATCGTCCACGGATTCATGCGCAAAAGTTGCAAATCAGACTCAGCGATTTGCAACCATCGCCCACTCAAAAACTCCCAAATTTGCTTTCCGACATTGTTTGCAACATCGGAAATCTCCAAATTCGCCCCAAGTCCAAAATCCTTCCAAAATTATGAATCAAGTCATTCTGCTCCGCTCCCGTCCCGTAGGCATGCCCACGCTGGAAAATTTTGAATTTGCCCAGGAGGCAATGCCGAGTGCCCAGGCTGGCGAAGTGCTGCTGAAAGCTGTCTACGTTTCGGTCGATCCCTACCTGCGGGGCAGAATGAACGATGCAAAATCCTATGTACCTCCCTTTGAGCTCGGCCAACCCATCGCCTCGGCGATCGTCGCAGAGGTCATGGAGAGCCAAAATCCTGCATTCGCTGCGGGCGATTTTGTGATGGGACAATTGCAGTGGAAGCAATACCAGACCGGTACCGGCAAAGGGCTGACAAAAGTGGATGGCAATTTGGCCCCGCTATCGGCCTATTTGGGCATTTTGGGAATGACGGGGCTCACGGCTTACCTCGGCCTCACCGACATCGGTGCGCCCGTTGCGGGTGAGACGATCGTGGTCTCGGGCGCGGCAGGCGCTGTCGGGAGCGTGGTCGGGCAGATCGGCAAAATCCTCGGATGCAAAGTCGTAGGCATTGCTGGAACAGATGAGAAAGCTGATTTGCTGCAAACCAAGTTTGGGTTTGATGCGGCGATCAATTACAAGACGACGCCGTCGATGTACAAGGCCATCCAAAATGCCTGTCCAGACGGCGTAGATGTGTATTTTGACAATGTCGGCGGCGAGATTTCAGACGCAGTCATGGGCCTGATAAACAAACATGCTCGCATCATCATCTGCGGCGCGATCTCATTGTACAATGCCACTGAAGCACCTGTCGGCCCCCGCCTGCAACCCGCGCTATTGGTCAAAAGTGCAAAAATGCAGGGTTTCATCGTGAGCGACTATTACAAATCCTTCCCGGCTGCCATACAGCAACTGGGAAAGTGGTTCCAAGAAGGCAAGCTCACGAATTCCGAGACGGTCGTCGAGGGTTTTGAGCAGATTCCGCAGGCTTTCCTCGATCTGTTTGAAGGGAAGAATGAAGGCAAAATGGTCGTGAAGGTCTGAGGCATTGCCGTCGATTGCGGCAAGGCCCTGGAAACGCAACCTTGCAATTGGGGCTCCCGCCTATTTTCAGGTAGATCCATCGCCAAGACTTTACCTTGGCTAGTCCTTTTGTTCCCTACGGATGGCCAAGTGTCGCATGAGAGCCCTTGCCCAACGGGAACAGGATCATCGTTTGTCCAAAATCCTCATGGACAGCATTGTATCAGATTAACCCGAAAAGGCAGGGCAATCCTAACAATCTCTGCGTGGAGATCAGCAACCCCAACAAGAACCAATAAATCATACGGCAGGTATTATCCGATATAAAATACTCATAATTAACCTATTTATTCCCACATCAAGCCCATTTACCTAAGGTAATCCACACGACAATACTTTTCAACACCAGCAATTTCATTTGTGAATGCAATCGCTAATGCATACATTAGCTAATAAATGTTTTTATTATGCAGAACGTAAAGAAAAATGACATCGGATGTGTCGGGATACTAGGTGCCCTGAAATCATCCACCACACGATTCCTCACCCTGGGCTTGTTGCTCCTCGGCAGTACAGCCGGTTACGCACAAAATGCATCTTACAACATCAATTCGATCCCCGTCGGCGGTGTAGACAACTCGGCTTTTGGGTTTGGTGCCCTGAGTGTCACAACAGGTGCACGCAATACAGGCTGTGGCCTCATTGCATTGACATCCACCACGACCGGTAGCAACAACACGTCGATAGGCGTGCGCACCCTCACCGCCAATACCACCGGCAGCAACAACACCGGCTTGGGATTCACTGCAAACGTCGGTGCAACCAACCTCTTCAACGCCACCGCTGTCGGCAATGGTGCCGTCGTGAATGTCAGCAACAAGATCAGATTTGGCAATACCGCCGTCACCGTCATCGAGGGCAACGTGATCTACACCGTTTCTGACGGTCGCTTCAAATCCAACATCAGCGAGAGCGATGTCAAAGGATTGGATTTCATCACCCGCCTGCGCCCGGTTGTCTACAACTTCAATACCAAGGATTTCCAACAATTTTTGGTGAAGAATTTGCCCAAGGCAGACCAAAGCATTTACATGGACACCGACTTTGCACCCTCCACTGCCATCAGGCAAAGCGGATTTATCGCCCAAGAGGTCGAGCAGACCGCCAAGGAAATTGGCTACGATTTCAACGGCGTGCATGTGCCTGTAAATGAAAGCGACAACTACAGCGTTGCTTACTCGCAATTTGTGGTGCCGCTTGTCAAAGCCGTGCAAGAGCAGCAGGTCATGATCGCGCAGCAGCAGCAGCAAATCGATGAACTCAAGAAAATGGTAGCCGCCATCGGCAGCACCGAAAAATCTGCAAGTGGCGATGTCGCAAACGACATCAAAATCTACCCCAATCCGACGGGTGGCGTGTTTAGCATCAGCACCAAGCAGCTTCAAGCAGGCGTGGTCGAAGTCTACAACTTGGCCGGAGAGAAAATCCACCAAGCCGACCTCAAAAGCAATGCAACAACGCATCAGGTCGACCTTTCCTCCTATCCACGTGGCATGTACCTCGTGACGATCCGCGCCAACGGCAAGGAAATCACGACGCAAAAGCTCATGTTGCAATAATCGGAAGCGAAAGCTGAAGATTGAGAATTGAGAGTTGGGAATTGAAACGAAATTCAATTCTCAATTCTCAATTTTTCATTAACAAGCATCGTAGGCTGCCCGTAACCATGCAACCACCTCATCATCAATCTCTGCTACGCTACCGATTTTGACGACGTGGCTCGTCATGCCAGCCTTCACTGATTTGAGGCGGTCGGTATCGGCTTCGCCTTTGAGGTGGATTTGCAAGTCCATTTTGGTCTTGGTAAATGGCCCCACACAGGCAAATTGCCGCGTGCGGCGCAGGCTCATATAGCCCTTTTTGGGGGCTTGGGTGATGGCATCGCCCAATGCAAGGATGATCTCCATCGCCCGGTCGTAGAGCGGGCGCATTGCCTCCTTGCCAGCAAACCATTCGCTCTCCAAGTCCACATCGGCCTCGACGAGTGCGGAAGAATGCGTTTTTTGGGTGCCGTGCGTGATCATGTTGGCATAGCCGTGGGTGATGCCGTGGGTTTCTTTGAGAAATTTTACGATCTCGCCATGCTTTTTGAGGCCAGAGGCGTCGACAATGGTTTGCCACTCGTCCATGTGCTTTCCGGTCGTCTTGTGCATGCTTGCCAGCATGTCTTTGATCTGATCTTCAGGTGTTTTAGCCATTTTAATTGTGGGATTTGAAGCAAAATACAAAATCCGTGGATGCTTACAATCCATGGCCCCCCTCTTGAATTGAAAACGCAACAATTCACCCCGATCAAAATGCGACATCAGAAATCCGCAGGTCGTCGAGCAAGACGGTCGTAGCCTCGCTCGACGCGGAGATGCCGACCTCCAATGAACTCTGGATCGAATTATAGGTCGGTAAGGTCTTGCCATTGGCGGCGAGTATCAGCGCGCCATCCTGCCAGATTTCCACGCGGCCATCGACAGTATTGGTGAGAAAAATGTGCACTTTGAGTGTAAACCATGCATTCTGTGGCACATTTACGGGAGTGGTTTGCAATGTTTTCTCTTTGGCGCCAAACTTATTTTCCCAAGCCAAGGCCCCATTTTCAAAAACAATGCGCGGTCCTGGGCTGGACTCAAAGTAAGGATTCTCAAAATCGACCAAGCTATAAGGAAAAGGCCCCTCGATCTTGTAGCGTGCTTGGAACCAGAGATCCATTCCCTTCACGAAATAGGGCAATGGAGAATCAAAACTCATCTTGGAGGTGACCATGTTGCGTTTGGGCTTGACAGCTGTGAAACGAATCACATGGTTGCCGACATTGCCGGGCTCCTCGATCAGCTCCATCCGATTGTCGGTGAAAGCGCAAGTGCCACCCATGATGCATTGCCGCAGCGCCACATAGTCGCTGATCTCGGGGTTGTCTGGACTCTGGGCTGTGAAGCTTACCCAAAATTTGTTGGTGTCTTGTACGCCTTGGGCGAAGACATCCTTGAAATCGATATAGTCTTCAAAATCATCCTCAAATCGGTTGCGGGTAGGAAACAAATCGCCGGCATCGGTGCGAATGAATACGCCTGTGCTGTCGATTACATAGTTCTGAATCGCAAAATTGGGCTCGAAATAAGTGATCGGGTCGCTGCAAAGCCCCTTTTTGAGGAGATAAGCCTGCCCGTCGGCATAAATCGCAACCGATTGCCCATCGATTTCATACGTCTCCAAAACATCCACACCCGACGGGCAATCATTGTATTTCTTGCAAGCCGCCAAGCCCGCCAAGCACAAAAAGGCAACCATCCAATTGCGTATCATGCCATCAAAATACGAAATTTCAGCGAATCAAGCAGCCTCCAAATAGATCCAGCCAATTGCTTCCCCGATCCAAATTTCCCCAAATTCATTCTCTCCCAGAATTCAATCGTTCCCCAAACCCCTAACCTCCCAGAATTCAACAGTATGCTTGATTCTATGAATTCTGTGAATTCTGATCTAATTTAAGGGCATGGGAAAGAGTTGGTCAAACTGGTCAGGATCGGTACGCTTTCAGCCCAATGAAGTGAGCTATCCTGAAAACGAAGCGCAAGTCGTTGCGCTTGTGAAGCGTTGCGCAGCTGCAGGCAAACGCATTCGCACGGTAGGTGCAGCGCATAGCTTTACGCGCCTAATTGAGACCGGCGAGGCATTGGTTTCGCTGGACAAAATGAGTGGCGTGATTTCCGTGGACAAGGCTCAGCACCGTGCTGTTGTGTGGGCGGGCACCCGCTTGCGTGACCTTGGCCCCTTGCTCAATGCGGAAGGACTCGCCTTGGTAAACCAAGGCGACATCGACGTGCAATCGGTTGCAGGTGCATTCAGCACAGGCACGCATGGCACGGGCATCGCCTTTGGCACGCTTAGCACCTGCATCCTCGGGCTCACGCTCGTGACCGCAAGCGGCGAGATCCTCAAAATCAATGCGCAAGAAAATGCGCATCTATTGCCCGCAGTACGCGTTTCCCTCGGCAGCCTCGGCATCATCACCCAGTACGAATTGCAACTGCGCCCAGCCTACAAGCTCAAATACGTCGCCAAAAAGGCCAAACTCGATGAGGTGCTCGCCAAGCTGGAAGACTACAAAACCGCCAACCGCAACTTTGAATTCTACTGGTTTCCATTTACCCAAACCGTGCAAACCAAGGAAAGCAATATCACGGACGAGCCGCCCAAAAAGAACGGGATTGGCAAGTGGCTCAACGATATTCTTTTGGAGAATGGCATCTTTTGGATCATCAGCAAAAAGGCACGCATCTTTCCTTTCCTCTCCAAAATGGCCGCAAAAATCAGCGCGATGGGCGTGAGCGGCAGCACCAACACCAACTGGAGTCACCTCGTTTATGCCACACCGAGGCTGGTGCGCTTTCAGGAGATGGAATACAACCTACCCGCCGAAAATTTCATTCCTGCCCTCAAGGAAATCGTGCAACTCATCGAAACGCAGAATTTCAGGGTACATTTCCCCTTGGAGTGCCGCTGGGTCGCGCCCGATGACATCTGGCTCAGTCCTGCCAATGGGCGCCACAGCGCCTACATCGCGGCCCACATGTACAAGGGCATGCAATACAAAGGCTATTTTGAGGCCTTGGAAGCTGTTTTGAAAAAATATGGCGGCCGACCCCACTGGGGCAAAATGCATACCCAAACCGCTGAATCGCTGGCGAAATTGTACCCTAACTGGAATGATTTCCAGGCCGTGCGCAAGCAACTCGACCCCAAGGGCTTGTTCTTGAATGATTACCTCAAAAAGCTGTTTGGGGAATAGGATTCACGGGGGTTCAATCCCGAAAGGTGGATGCCGTGCGCATTGCTGGCTTCAATTTGAACCTAATCGGCCTGATGTGGCCCGCAAGTCCATGCAAACGCGACCGGTCAGGATAGATTGATGCCTCCTCAAAAATCATAGGCCTCATTGTCTTCGGAGAAGTCCATGGTGCTAAACCTTGGATTCACCTTGATTTCTGAGTACTCGTACTTTTCAAAAAGGCCCTTGTCGTCAAAAATCAATTGTACGATCGGCAAATGCGTATCGGGATCGACCATGAGCACGATTTCTTTGCCGTAGTGGCTAGGCACCTTGATCACTTGCCCAGCCTTCACATCAAAATAGTCCTCGATGCTGGGATTCAGTTCTAGCAATTTATAGGACGGCACCGCGAGTTTTGCGTCGATTTTGAGCAGGTCCTCACCTGGCAAAACGGTGTAGTTCTCGATATGGTAGTCGTCGTTCTTGATCTTGAGGACATCGACCATTTTGCCATACCACTTCTCCTTGCCTACATAGATCAGTCGCTTTTTGAGCTCCTCGACCGGACGCTTTGCAAGCCATCGCAGCACCTTGCGGATGGTGCCAAAACCTGTGGAGGTCACATGGTGGTGCTGATCTTTGAGCATCGTGCTGCCATAGGAATCCATGCTGATGCTCACCCACGGAAATTGATTGGGATGGATATAGGCCTTGCCATCGTTCCAGCCAGTAACATACAGCAATTCCGTGCCCTCGTGGGGGGCGATATTGTAGATATAAGTCTTGAAGGGGCTGGAATTGACCTTGAAACGTAAGTCACCTGTTTCCAAGCTCCCATTTACCCTTTCGGAACGCTTCACCCTTCCCGACAAAGTCACAAGACCGTCGATCTGTTTCACCATGCTTTGGAGCAATTCGGTGGGATCGGTCGTGGCGGCTGTTTGCGCAAAACCATTTGCGCTTGTAAAGACTAGCACTGCGGAAAGTAGGAATCGAAATAGGTGACGCATAGGGTTGCAAAACATGTTTAGGTTCCTGAAAATGATACAACGTTGGAAGTACTGAAGAATTGTTAAGGTACAAATTTTGTGCATTCAGCCGATGACTTGGCGACGACAGTCGTCAAAATTTCCGTTGAAGTAGGGTGCAAAAAATTTGCACCCTCGCCTAAATTTGACTGCCTCAACGCAACTTTAGTCCTCAGGATCAGAAGCCATAGGCTTCATTGTCCTCTGAGAACTCCATCGTAGAGAATCGGGGATTCACCTTGATCTCAGAATATTCATATTGCTCAAAGAGGCCCTTTTCGTCCATGATGATCTCCACGACGGGTAGCTTGGTGAGGGGATCGACCATGATGATCATTTCTTTTGCATAAGCATTGGGGACCTTGATCACTTGCCCTGCCTTCACATCGTCCCAAGCATCCACGCCAGGATTGAGCTCAATCATTTTGTAGCAAGGAACTTTGAGTTTGTTTTCGATCTTGAAGAGGTCCTCTCCTGCCAGCACGGTATAGTTTTCAAAGGCGTAGTCCTTGTAGGTGATTTTGATGACGTCCAGTTTCTTGCCGAGCCACATTTCTTGGCCCGTGTACTTGACATATTCATCAAAATTATGGTCGTATTTTTTGAGCAGGAACTTGAGGATGCCATTGGTAAAGTCAAAACCCACCGTGGTGAGGTTGTGGTGTCCATTGGCGAGCAGGTCTGAACTATTGACGTTCAGGCTTACATTGATCCAGGGAAATTTATTGGGATGAACGAGCACTTTTTCTCCGTTCCAACCGGTTACTTTCAGGAGCTCAGCCCCCTCGTCAGGCGCGAGGTTGTAGACGTAGTATTTGCGCGGATTGCTATTGACCTTGAAACGTAAGTCGCCCTTCATGAGCTTGCCTTCATAGCGCTCGATGCGCTTGATGCGGCCTGAGAGCGTGACGACTTGATCCATGGCACGAGCCATGTTGTCGACGATCTTGCGAGCCTCGCTTTGGGCTTGTAAAGCCGCGCCACCGGCCCAAACAAAAATGGCGAGTACGATTACTTTCTTGAACAATTGCATCACTGGTATTTGGTAAAAAATTTTATTCGACTCAATAGGACATTCCCACTGCCCGGTAAATGAAGCTCAGCAGCCAAATCGGGCCAATGAGCAGAAACTGAAGGTCTTTGAAAAAGGAAGGTTTCTTGCCCTCGATCTTGTGCCCGACAAACTGACCGACCCAAGCCACAAAAAAGATCACCACGGAGACAAGCCAAATCCACCCGCCGACCTGCATCCATGTGAGATAGTTGAGGGCCATCATGACCGACACGACCGGCAACATGCCGATCGCTAGCTTGGGTGAGAGCAGCAAGTAATAGCCCAGGGCAAATGCGACAAATAGAGTTGCGAAGTTGAGCAATGGGCTAACTTCGGAGATCACTGCCGGCACGGGTATCGCCCAGAACAAGCCCAAGAGGCTGTGCATGATTGCTGGAACACAGATCCAATGGATCGTTTTGTTGGTGCCATTTTGATGGCTCTCAGCATATTCATCCAACCAATTCTGAACAGTGCGCATGTATATTTCCTTGCTTACAAATCGTCTCAAAATTTACAAATCCAATTCCACTCGACAAAATCTCACCTTGCTTTTAGTGGCTTATTCAAACTCAACCGCTCGACGGTACTCCTCCGCAAAGACGCCGCCCGGGTCTGAGTCATAATCCATGCCAAACTCCTCTGCAAAAATCGCTTTTGTCGTTGCTAAGCTGTCGGCAATCCACTTGCGGCCAAAATACAGCATCGCAGTGCGCCGCACAAAGAAGTCGCTGAGGGTGGTCACACCCTCATGCCTGATGCAGTAACGGACAGTGCCTTTCAAGATCGAAAGCCGATCTATACCGCCCGCCAAATGCACAATCGCCCAGGTGTTGCTCCCAAAAAGGCTTACCATCCATTCGACCTCTTCCAGCTTGATCATGGTCTGCAAGGCAACACGATGGGCAAAACCTTCCTCGACATTGCTGCTGAAGAAATCGAAACCCGACAAGGTGATTTTGTGGGTGGTGCACTTGCCCCAAGGCTGCGCACCACCATCACCCAATCGCTTGCTCACCACATCGACCACTTTCTCAGCCATTTTGCGAAATCCAGTGAGCTTGCCGCCCGCAATGGTGATCAGGCCTGATGCTGAAAAAAACAATTCATCCTTGCGGCTGAGTTGCGTGGGGCTCTTGCCGTCTTCATGGATGAGCGGTCTGATGCCCGCCCAAGACGACTCGATCATACTCGCATCCAACTCAGCCCGGGGAAACATGCGATTGACTGCGCCGATGAGGTAATCGACATCGGCAGCCGTCACCGCCGGATGCTCCAAAGGTCCTGTGTAATTGGTGTCCGTCGTCCCAAAATAGGTCCAAAATGCACGCGGAATCGCAAAGATCATGCGACCGTCGCCGACATCGAAATAGACGCCGTGCTCGACCACGAGCCGCTCGCGCGGCACGACCAGGTGCACGCCTTTGGTATGGTGCAGCCGCTTCCCCTTCAGCGAATTGTCTTTTTCCCTTATTCCATCTACCCAAGGGCCAGCTGCATTTACGACAGCACGCGCCTTGATTTCAAATTGTTCGCCCGAAAACGCATCAGCGATTTGCGCTCCTACGATGTGTCCCTGCTCATACAGCAAGCCCTTGACGCCGGCCCTGTTCAGGGCTACCGCGCCCTTGGTGCAGGCTGTCTTCATGACTTCGATCACAAGACGGGCATCGTCGGTACGGTACTCGCTATAGAGTCCAGCGCCTTTCAGGCCGATGCGTCGCAGCCAAGGCTCCAAGCGCGAGGTCTCGTCGCGGCTGAGCATCACGCGCCGTTCCCGCCGCTTCACACCTGCTAGCCTATCATAAATCCAAAGCCCGATCTGCACGCCCAATCGCCCAAATGTGCCTCCCTTGACAATTGGCAACAACATTTTTTCAGGAATGACGACATGGCCTGCATTGCGGTGCAAAATCGCTCGCTCCCGCCCTACCTCGCGCACAATCCCAAACTCCAACTGCTTGAGGTAACGCAAGCCGCCATGGATGAGTTTGGTGCTGCGGCTGCTCGTGCCTGCGGCAAAGTCCTGCATCTCTACGAGCGCCACCCGCATGCCGCGCGCTGCTGCATCCAGCGCGATTCCCGCACCGGTGATGCCACCGCCGATCACCAGCAGGTCCCAAGTCTCGGCTTGTAGTGCAGCGACTGTCGCTGCACGTTGTGTGCTGTCTAGACTCATGCTTCGATCCAAGCCTTGCTCCGCTCCACGGCGCGCTGCCAATCGTGGTACATCGCCTCGCGTTTGGCGGGCTCCATTTCAGGCGCAAAAAGTCTGTCTTGTCGCCAGTTGCTCGCAATCTGTTCTTGTGACCACATGCCTACGCCCAAGCCAGCTAGGTAAGCTGCTCCCAGCGCAGTGGTTTCCTGCACCATGGGCCGTTGCACAGGTACGTCCAAGATATCGGCTTGGAATTGCATGAGGAAGTTGTTGGTGGTGGCGCCACCATCGACCCTTAGGGTTTTGAGGCGCAAGCCCGCATCTTTTTCCATGGCTCCCAGCACGTCGCGCGTTTGGTATGCCATCGCCTCTAGCGCTGCGCGCACCATTTCTGCCTTTCCTGTACCGCGCGTAATGCCCACGATGATGCCACGTGCATACATGTCCCAATGCGGCGCTCCCAGGCCCGCAAACGCGGGTACGAAGTACACACCGCCTGTATCGGCCACTTTGGTGGCGTAGTATTCAGAGTCGCGGCTCTCATCGAGCATGCCCAAACCGTCGCGCAGCCACTGTATGGCCGCGCCAGCAATGAAAATGCTGCCTTCAAAGGCATATTCGGTGACGCCATTGATGCGCCAAGCAACCGTCGTGAGCAAGCCTGAGTCGGAGACTTTTTGAGTCGTTCCTGTATTCATCAACATGAAACAGCCTGTGCCATAGGTGTTTTTGACCATGCCGGGTTCGAAGCAAGCCTGGCCAAAAAGCGCCGCTTGTTGGTCGCCAGCTACCCCGCAAATCGGAATGGCATGACCGCCAAACAATTCGGGCAATGTCTTGCCAAAGTCGCCCGACGAGTCCCGCACCTCAGGCAGCATGCTGCCTGGAATGCCCAAAATATCCATTAGCTCGGAATCCCATTGCCCCTTCCCAATGTCGAAAAACAGGGTGCGCGAGGCATTGCTCAGGTCGGTGGCATGCACCTGACCGCCTGTGAGCTTCCAAATAAGCCAAGTATCGATGGTGCCAAAGCAAAGCAAGCCTTTCTCGGCCTTTTCCCTTGCGCCAGCGACATTGTCCAGTATCCATTTCACTTTGGTGCCGGAGAAATATGCATCGATCACCAAACCTGTGCGGCTGCGCACCAAACCCTCGTGTCCTGCTGCCTTGAGTTGGTCGCAGATGCTCGCCGTGCGGCGATCTTGCCACACGATGGCGCGGTGGATGGGCGTACCCGTCTCGCGATCCCAAACCACGGTAGTCTCGCGTTGATTGGTAATTCCGATCGCAGCAATTTGCTTGGCGGTGATCCCCGCTTGCTCCATCGCTGCACGGATGACCAACAGCTGGCAAGTCCAGATTTCTTCAGCATCGTGCTCGACCCAAGCGGGCTGGGGAAAATGTTGGGTGAATTCTTTTTGCCCGACGCCGACGATGCGCACTTGGCTGTCAAACAAGATCGCACGGCAGCTTGTCGTGCCTTGATCGATTGCTAAGATGTATTTTTCCATTCCCTTTTTTTCGCGCTAGCAATACACTGACCATTGAGTCACACGGCATTGCCACTCACTTCTGAAAAGAAATGGAAGTTCTGGAGGCGGATGCCGGAAACCGTGATGGCAATTTAGGAATTCTTCCTAATTTAGTATGCATAACGAGTATTTTTGAAATCTCATGGAGTCAATTAGGAGCGCATTCACCACCCAAGACGGGACCAAAATTTTCAGCCAATACTGGAAACCTGCCCACGCGGCCAAGGCTGTCGTGCTGCAGGTACACGGGCTCGGCGAGCACAGCAGCCGCTACGCCCACGTGGCGAAGTTTTTCGGCAACAATGATATTGGGTTTTATGCCTATGACCACCGTGGTCATGGCCGCTCTGAGGGCAAGCGAGGACATGTGCAGCACTATGAATTGCTCATGGAGGAGATTGATCTAGCATTGATTGAGGTCAGGAAGCATTTTCCATTGATTCCCATCGTATTGTATGGCCACAGTTGGGGTGGTAATATGGCATTGAATTACCTGATCAGGCGGCAACCTGACCTCATTTGCGCCATTGTGACCGATCCTTGGCTGCACATTCCGCCTGTACCCAAGATTCAGGAGACGATGGCGCGCATTGTGAATGCAATTGTGCCGGGATTGACCCAAAACAACAAGATCAATCCTGACAACTTGAGCACCGATCTCAGCGTGGGTGCGGCCTATATGCAAGACCCGCTCGTGCATCCTAAAATCTCGGTGCGCAATTTTGTCGAGTCAGATGCTGCGGCTCAATTCGCCCTTGCAAATCCGGGGAAAGTTGCGGTGCCTTTGCTGCTCATGCATGGCAATGCAGATCGCGTGACGCTGCCATCGGGCTCCATTGAATTCCAAAAAGGGCTCACCGGAAAACACCGCTTCAAGCTATGGGAAGGCATGCGCCACGAGATTCACAACGAGGTCGAGCAGCAAAAAGTGCTAGATGAAATGTTGGATTTTGTATTGGCGGAGCTACCAAGCTAATCTAGGAAAATATTGATCATTTATGGCGACGCATACCCGCTTCAATATGCTTATAAATAGCGATTTATGATTTCATAAATTCATTTTTTAAGTAATCGAAATCCGCCTCCAATCCCTTTATTTGGCATCGGCAATGACGTTGCGCATTAGGATCGCTGATGCACAAAGCACGCCCCCAAACATGCCGCCAGCGACACCGCAGCTTACGGAGTCTTGCCCTGCCATGTACAAGCCCTTCATCGGCGTGCGTACGCCTAGTTTGCGCTGTGCAAAACGGGCAGGCGTGTGGTCGAGTCCATACAACTCACCGTAGGGATAGTTGGAAAAGTGGCGCGTCGAGAGCGGGGTGCTCAGTTCATAATAGTCAACATTGCCCTTGGTGGATGGCATCTGTCGGTACAATTCGGCAAGCAGGCGCTGCGACATCGCTTCCTTTTGCGCCTCATATTCCTCGCCATGCTTTTTCCATCTGCCATTCTCCCAAGCTGCATACCACTCCCAAGGAGCCACCGAGATGATCTCGATGGTCGACCGACCGGGAAAGCGTCGCAAAAAATCGGGGTCTTTGGCAGAGGGGAATGATATATAGGCCAGCGGCAAGGGTGCGCTTGTGTCTTTAAGGTAATCTGCCAGTTGCCGATCATAGTCGTAACCCGGATAGACCCATAGATTGGTTTTGGGCAATGCGAGTTCTGTGGCTGTTTTTTTGAGGCCGATGTAGAGGCAGACATGCCCGACAGAAGGCTTGAGTCCCATCGCCTCAATCTGCGGCATCGTAAGGCGATGACGGGGAGCGATCAGCTTTGTCATCGTATTGAGGTAGCCGGCATTGGAAATGACGATCGGCGCATGAAACGTGCGCCCATCGGCCATTTTCACGCCTGCAACATGCCCCGCATCCTCGATGACCTCGGCAACCTCGGCCCGTAGTAAAACCTTCCCTCCCAGGCGCGTCAGCTCAGCGATGATGGTCTCCGCAAACATCGCAGAGCCACCTACTGGATAACAGGCACCATGGCGATAGTGGCTCGCCACCATCGCCTGTATGGCAAAGCTGCTTTGCTGTGGCGGCAATCCGTAGTCACCCCATTGCCCTGTGAGCACGGCCCGCAACTGTGGGTTTTGCGTGATGCTGTCCAGCACTTGCGCGGTCGTCTGCCGCGCATAACGGAGCCACCCCTTACGCATGAGCCCCCCAAACAGGGCCGCAAGTGGCCTCGGAAGTGCCTTCTCGACAAAATAAAGCTTGGAACGCAGCCCAGTCATCTTGGGCAACAATTCGTAGTACCGATCAATGCCGGCTGCATCATCAGGAAACCATTCCTTGAGCTGCGCCTTCATACGGTCCTTGCCTGCAAGCAAATCGTAGCTTCTATCGGGATAAATTAATCGGTCGTAGGCATCGTCCATCGGCGCCCAGACGAGCTTGCCGCCACTGATCAAATTAAAAAGCCGCGCCGTCTCCGATCCCGGCTTTACCATGTCGCCGAGGTAGTGCACCCCCACATCCCACTCATAATCCCGGCGCTTGAACACATGGGTAAATCCGCCAAAGGCATAGTGACGCTCGAGCACAAGCACTCGCTTGCCGGCCCGCGCCAAAAAGACAGCCGTCGTGAGACCGCCCATCCCCGAGCCGATGACGATCGCATCAAAGACCGACTCGCCTTTGTAATCCTTGAGTGCATTTCCCGATTGCATAGTGCAATGTGCACATGAAATCCCACATTGTCTAGTGGCCTAATGCGCTACCTTGGAGGAGTTCTAAAGCTTGATTCCTGAAACGTGACAGGGGTTCAATATTTGAACCCCTGCCACATTTCGGGAACCTCTGACATATACCACAAGCCCCAACCACCTTTAGCGTCCGACCTGTGATACGGGTTCCATATCTTGAACCCGTATCACAGGTCGCTCCCCTACCTAATCAACGTCACCGATCCGCTTTTGCGCACAGGCCCAGTATTGGTCGTAGCGACGATCTTGTACACGTAGACGCCCTCAGGCGCGAATTGTTGTTCTACGAGGCCATCCCAGCCTTTGAGGATGTCGTTGCTGCGGTAGATGAGCTTGCCCCAGCGATCAAAGATCTCAATCGCATACGTCTTTACTTCCAGCCCCGCGACCATGAACAGGTCATTCAGACCATCGCCATTGGGCGTGAAGCCTGACGGCACCCAGAGTGCAGGATCGTTGAGAATCAGCAACGACTGCGTCGTGTCGTCATGGCAACCAAACGCATTGTAGGCGGTCATCGTGATCGCATAAAGCCCCGCCTCGGGATAGGTGTAGGTCACCTGCCCCACAAACGCACTGTCGCCATTTCCAAAAGACCAATTCACAGCCTGTGCAAAAAAGGGCGAGTTGTTGTTGAAGGTAATCGTGGCTTGGGAAAGCAGAAGATAATCGACCAATGTGATATTGGGTTCGGTCTCAAAGGAGGCCACCGGCGTCGGAAGTATCGTCACCAGTGCAGGCAAATTCAAAGAGGAGACGCAACCTTCAGGCGAAGTCGCGGTGAGTTGTGCACCCCATATTCCATTGGTGAAAAAGTGGGATGGGCTTACGGCAATGGAGGTGGATCCGTCTTGAAATGTCCAAAGAAAGCTTGAATTGGGCGGCGTCGTACTGTTGACGAAGGTGACAGTCGCTTCATCGCAAGCCTCTAAAATATCAGGTTGAAAGGCAATCACAGGTGAAGGCGTGGCATCCACAAACAGTGTGGCATGCCCAGGGCAACCCAGCGAGTCGGTGATGTCGAGTACGACGAAACGATCTTGCAAGGCGTCGATTGTGATCGCAGGGGTGGTTTCCGCAAGGCCGATCGGCAGCGAACTCCAACTGTATTGATAAGGCGGCACGCCGCCACCCGGCACTGCTGTGAGCGTCACCTGCTCATACACGCAAGCGATGCTGTCGCCGCTGATGCTCACGGCGACGAGCGGCGCTTCTGGCATATTGGCTGTCTCGGTGATCGAGCAACCTTGGGCATCGGTGACCGTCACCGTGTACACGCCCGTCGTGGGCGTGATGCTCGGTGTGTTTTGCCCAGTCGACCAGAGATAGGTATAGGGCAGCGTTCCACCAGCAGGCGTGATCGTCGCGGTGCCCGTGCCACCGTTGCATACGATCGGGACCACGACAAACTGATCCGTCAGCAGCGGCGGTTCTGTGAGCGTGACCGCAGCCGTGTCGCCGCAACCCCAAGTGTCTGTGAGGGTGAGGCTGTAGTTGCCGGCAGGCAGGTTGTTGATCGAGGGCGATGAAGCGCCATTGCTCCATGAAAAGGTGAAGGGGAATGTGCCCAATGCAATATTGGCTGAGACGCTGCCGGTCGCACTTTGAAAGCAAGATAGATTGGTCGGATTGAGGGTAACGATGGGCTTGGAATGAACGACCACCGCATGCGACTCGGGCAAGGAGGCACAGACACCTTGGCTCACGGTCAATGACACCGTGTAGGAACCTGCAGTATTCCAGCGCACTTGGAGCGGCCCCTGCCCGCTACCAGACATCAATGTCCCACCTGGAAAACTCCAATTGTAATTTGCATTGGCGGGCGCATTGCCAGTATATGTGATCGCGGTGATCTCTCGCTCACATACATCGGGATCGACTGTGAAATTGGGCGTTGGACTCAGCAAGACCTGTATCGTCATGGTGTCACCACCCTGACAGCCCGACGTGTCGATGCCCAGCAATGTATAGTGGTAGATGCCCGGATTCGGATTGGCAAATACTGGATTGGAGACGCCCGCATTGTTGAGCGAAGTCGGAGGAAGCCAATTGTAGGTCACTCCCGCCAGCGGCGGTAGGCCCATTTGGGCGGTATTGCCTTGACAGATCGTCGAATTTGGTCCCGCGGAGATGGCAATCTGATCGCTGATGAAGAGCGTCGCCGTGTCTGAAAACACGGTGGAGCAAACGGAATCAGTAAGGATAAGTTGTACCGATTCGGTCAGCTCAGAGATACCGTCGGCGGCGGCAATCACGTTGACGACGACCGACGAAACCATCGGAGGGAAAGTCACGGAACCCGGCAAAAGCGGGTAATCAAATCCTGGGGTAGCTGTGCCGCCGACTGTATAATTCACCGTCTGTGCCACGGTCGTGTCCCCTGAGCGCGTAAAGGTAAATCGTCCACTCACGCAACCCTCGATGGCATTGACATAGCCGGGGCTGTTGATGGACGACGCGACGGCAATTGCTGTCGAGGTGCAGCGAATGCCATTTTGCTCCAAAAATACGCCTGAATCCAGCGCAGCGTCGCCGGCATCGGCGATCACAAGCTTGATGTGGTAGGTGCTACATGGCAATACGGCAGACTTGGCGATCAGTGGCACTGTGAAACCATCGTACTCGATGGTCGTGCCGACATTGTTGGTTGTGAAGTAGGACGAATTGGTGGTATTGCAGTTGGTGGGATATGGCGGAAATGCATTCACACCCACCGAGCCAATGTTCACGGTATTGATGGAAACAGGTGTGGTCGACCCGGGTATTACAGCGATGTTTTGTGCGCCGACGATGCCGGGACCTGAAATGAAAAAGGCGAATGCATCGGTAAAATCTGAACAAACCCACTCATCATACTCATCAGATCCAAAGACATAAGAAATCTGTATCGTGTCACAAGTTGCCACCATGTCAAATTCAAGGATACAGGCATCCTCAGTAAGAAATGGAGCGGTGAGAACATCCAATTGGGCATCTCCAGGTGCGAAGTGTGCTGTACTGATGCCAGTGCTGCTGTTGGGGCCTACTGCATTGGCTACTTCGCCCGAAGTGAGCAATACCCCTGCGGGTAGCCCGATATTGGATCCATTGCTCACAAATGTGCCTGCTGCGTTGAGATTTGTGGTAATGGTGGCGTTGGAAACCACGATCCCAGGCCCGATCAATTGATTGACGAGTGCCGTTGCATTGTTGCTGGGCGTCACTTGCAGCTGCGATAGCCCCAAGACCCAGCCACTCATCAACAAACCAAACAGCAAAAAGCGTGAAAGCATCATTCGTTTTGGGCGCATCGTGATTTTCATAGAGAAGGACAAGGTATCATGTTTCAAGCTCAATTTATGAATTCCCATCAGATCTGAAGTGAAGGTAAGCACCAATCGCTTTTTTTTCATCCTGAACGGCATACAACACCTCACAATCAGGGTTTGAGCGAGACAAAATCGACGCAAATGCCGCGCACCCTACAATTCGAGGTTCACAGCGATCAGATTTTTGGGGTCACTTTCCCCAACTTTGCGCCGATCTGCCTAGCTTGCAGCTCTCCTTATTGATCAACGATCGGCAACAATGGGAAATCACGAACGTTTCTACACCAACTTGCAAACCCATATCGACCAATATGGCTGGACCGTGATTTGCGTACCTGGTTCCAAGTATTTGCCCTCATTTGCCTACACAGTCGGCTTGTACAAGGGATTTGGCCACGCAGAGATCATCATGTTTGGATTTACGCCCAAAACCATGCATGTGATCCTCAACGACGCTGGCATCCGCGTCAAACAGGGGCAACCGATTCAGACCAACATCATCTACGACGACTTTTTTGAAGGGGGCAATGTGCAGTTCATTCCCGTCGATCCCCGCAACCTTGAAGACTATTTTGGATTTGCCATCGGCTACAATGGCCACGCGCAATTTCCTGCGATCGAGATCGTTTGGACCGACCGTGAGCACCGCTTTCCATGGGAGTCTGGCTTTGACGAGACAATGCGGCACCGACAACCCTTGCTTGATCGCAATGCCGATTTCAAATTCAGAGAATCCCCACAGCGGCTCATTTGCTCCTCATGGCAAGTGCTCAAAATCGGAGAGGCTATTTTGGAGGTGGTCCACGAGGCAGATGGCGACTGGCAATTTTTGACGGGCGATGAGGAGGATGCCGATGCGCTTGAAACCACGCTTCAAGCAATTGTAGACATCGATGTGACTGTAAATGAAGTATTCAACCTTGAACTGGGTGAACTTGCGCGCCGCACGCATGTCGGCGCAGCGTGGCAACGTACAAAGATCGATGCCATTCAGTAGTATCAATGACTCCGCAATTGCCCCGGTTGATGGAGCAAGCTGCCTCTGAGT
>JANPHP010000190.1:0-20050 GCA_031424495.1 Bacteroidota bacterium
CCGTGTCCACGATATTGCAGCTGTTGGAATCCAATATTGCCAAGGTCACGAGGTAGGTGCCGGGAATCGTATAGGTATGGCTGGGGCTGAATACATTGGTTGTAGGGCTGCCATCGCCAAAATTCCAGACAAAGCTCAGTCCACCTAAGCTGGTATTGGTGAACGTCACCGGAAATGGCGCACAGGAGTCAAATGTCTGTGAAGCAAATTCTGCACGGATGTCTTGGGGGTCGAATGCAAACTTGAACACGCCGAGGTTGCAGTTGCTGCTGTTGTTGGCCTGCGACACTGAGCCCGCCGACGTTGGAAAGTCGCTGTTGCTGCCGCAGCCCGCGCAGACGGCCTCGTAAATGCGCAAGTCGCGGTCAAATCTGCTGGTGCCGCCATCGACGTGCTCTGCGCTCACAGGCCCTCCATAAAAGGTCGCATACTCTAGTCCCAATGCATTGGGTGTGAGGATGATGATGTAAAAATCGCTGCCATCTGTCGTCGTCTGAAACGCGCCAGGCGTCGTGGGTAGGCCCGTTGTATAGCCGTTGGTGGTCGGGATGCTAAAGTTGAGGTTGTCTGCTCCGCCCCAGCCCGCAACGTAAACAAATCCGCAGCGATCCACGAGGAAAGCCGTCGGCGAGATGTCCACGATGTTCAAGCCATTGCCAAAAACGGTCGAGAAGATTGTGGTGGTGAGTGTCGGATTGTATTTGGCGACAAATTGATTGCCGTTTGCATTGCTATACACACCAGGCGTCACGGGAAATGCACCCAGCGTTTGGCCCACGACATAGACGTCTTGGGCCGCATCGATTTCCAAAAAGAAGCATTGGTCATAGTCAGGCGTGCCAATGAAAGTGCTCGCCGTGAGCGCAGACCCACCGGGATTGAAGCGGACAATGTAGCCGTCGATGGCCCCTTTGTACACGGGATTGATCACGCCGCCTGTCGTCGGAAAGTTTGGACTCTCCGTGCCACCTGCGACATAGGGGTTGCCACTCGCATCGATTTTGACCGAATAGGCCGCGTCATTGCCCGATCCGCCGAGGTATGTGGACCAGCCGACGGTAGTGAGCAAGGGATTGAGTTTGAAGACAACCGCATCTTGGGCTCCTGCATTCGCAGCCTGAAAGCAGCCGGGAGACACAGGGAAATTGTTGCTTTGGCTGCATGAGGCGATATATACATTACCTGCAGGATCCAGCATCACCTCTCCGCGCGAATCATCACCATAGTTGTGGTAAAGCGATTGTATGCCGGGGCCATAATTGGTAGTGATATTGAGTCCGTCATCCCCGGCACCACCCATGAAGGTCGAGCCAATGAGTGCCGTGCCAGCTGAGTTCAGTTTCACCACCACAATGTCTGAGTTTCCACCAAAAGCCGTTTGTACGGCGCCGACCGTCGTTGGAAAATCATTCGACCAAGCGCGGCCATAAATAATCAGTTCCGCGGCATCGTTGGTGATCATCGATTGGGGTTGCTCATTCAAGCTGCCCCCGATATAGGTGCTCCAAACGATGGCCGTACCTGTAGGATTGAATTTCGTGACCGACATGTCAAAGCCGAGTCCACCAAAAGGCGGACCGCCGCCACCTGCATAATTGGTTTGGTAAGCGCCGATCGACGTAGGGTAGCCCAAGCCAAATGCAATACCGCCGCCATACAAATTCCCAGCGGTATCAAAAGTCGCCGTATAGCCAAAATTGTCGGTGGTCGACCCAGAAAAGCTGCCAAAAACCCATAGCGGGTCGATCACGAGCGGATGTGCATGGTCATAACCCTGCGGAAATTCGAAGCGTACGACATTGCCCTTCAATCCAAAATCGCAAGCCACGCCCACTCGTTCACCATTGATGTCTTGATAGGCATAGGGGCGCATTTCCCTGAATTCACCGATGGATGTCGGGAACACGAGATCGCCATTGTCGGCAAGGTGCATGCCTGTGAGTCCGTCGTAGCGCAGCCCGATGAGATCGGGATCGGCCCCAGCCTCGACCATAAAATCATATTTCACTGAAGCATCTTTGCCATAAAAAACGGCGTCGATGCCTGGATACAAGCCTTCGTAGACGACCTGCCCAAATACGCCCACGGCGCTCGCCCATTTTGCAGGGTCATTGCCGATGAAGTAGTTGTTGTATTCGGGGTATTTTTCTTGGGGGGAAATGCGGGGATGGGCATCGGCTCCCACAAAATGGAGCTGAAATGCATGGCCGGCATAGTTGTAGGGGGTCAGGTCGCGATTGGTCTCGCAATGGAAGTATGCATCGTGCAAATTGGAGAGGTTGGCGAGGTTGTAGGTGAGCTGCCCCTGCTCAAAAAACACCACGCCGCCAGGAATGCCAGCTCGAAATCGGATGTTGGAATCCCATTGCCCCTTGTTTTCAACAAATTTGACGATGGTAGACGGCGCTGGAACTTCGGCTGGTTTGGCCGTAGTGGCCATCAGCCTCGCAGCAAAGAAAACGACACACAAGAGCAACCCGATCGGCAGAAGAGTACGGCGCATGCAACAGTATTGACCCTAAAATCTCGAAGGCAAAAGGTAAAGATCGAATTTCTGCGCAGACGGCCAAAATCCAAAGCATGAGCAGTCAAAAACGCAGGGCGAATGGGCGAAGAGGAACCGGTGGCTGGCGCCTGTCCCGCTCAGCAAGCGGGAGCCACACCGTTATCGAAGTGCCGCAGGAGCCTGCCCTGAGCAATGTCGAACGGGGCGGAGCATGCAAGTCAACGGATGCACCAATTCTGCAAAACCATCCCTTCCAGTGCTCCAAGTGCTGCCCGCTACGCAATGGCACAAAAAAGGCCGCTTCTCCCGAAGCAGCCTTTTTCGCTATGAAGGCGACACCTATCAAGGCTGGTAGCACTCCGAACTTTGGATACTGTTGCCGCACCAATACACACGACCGATGATGAAGTCGGCGATCGCTGGGCAGATCGGGCTCGTGCAATGGTAGGATGCGACCACGATGTAGACATCGCCAGTGCCATCGATGGCGGGGCCGGCAGCACAACGCACGCTCGTCTCGTAGGAGGCCGAAATGTCCCAATTGTTATCTTGGAAAAAATTGTCCCCGCATCCGCTCTGACGAATTTCATTGACCGAGCGGGCTGCTTTGGAGTTGCCCTGAGCCTGCAGGGTGATCGCCATGCCGAGCATGCAGATCATCAAAAAGAGTACTTTTTTCATAGTTGAATTTGATTTAAGAGGGTAAGATAGGTGTCAGATTGCAGTATTCCAAATCCTTCCTATTGAGCGTTTTGCTTCTATTCACATTGCCAATCGGCTGAGTGGAAATAGTGAACATTTAGTTGGAAGTCAATGGCGAGTGGCGCATCGTAGATGGCTACAATACATCCATCAGCAAGCAATTCGGCGACCGAGTGGCCGCTCAAGCCAGATGATGCCGCAGCACATCGATGAAGCGTTTGAAGTGGGGGAGGTTTTGTTGGAGGGTGTGTGGGTTCACGGTGGCGAGCACCTGAAAAGATTTGGCGCCTTTGCGATATTGCCGATCCCTGCCACAATCCTCGGTGGCTTTTTCCAAGGCGTCGAGGACGTCTTTTCGCTTGCGCGACTCGAGGTTTTGAAGCGGCAGAAGGTGTTTTTCTTTGAGTTTGGGGCCAAAGTAGGCCTTGAGCGCAGCGTGGTCAGCGATGATCCACGTTTCAATGGAAGTGACCATGAGCGCGACTTGGTTCTCCTGAGCTGCATCCGGCCTTTCCCATTTGTCCCGCTCCTTGAGGTGCTTCCAGACGGGGGCATTGATGCTGCTTTCGTTGGAGGCGACGGGGTCTTCGGCGTCGACCAGCAAGATGGCGATATCGGCTTGCGAGCGGTCGGTGAAGGATTTTTTGAATTGGTGAAATGCTTGATCCCGTCCTCCACATGCAAGGATGCGTGGCATGTGGCCCTTGAATCCGGCCTTTTCCAATAGGATCTTGAATGCCGAGCGCAATTCGGATTGTTGCTGCGCGCGGTCGCCACCACCCTCGATGTACAGGTAGATATTTTTCACCACCGATTGCCTCCGAGAAAGCCGCGCGTCCACAAGGCACCCAATCGGTAGTCCTCCAGCCAAGGCTTCAATTTTTCAGGATCGAGGCGTTCGATGGTCGTGCTGCCATTTTCCTTCTCACAAACGAATACATATTCTGGATGATCGGTCAGCACGTCGATGATGATATCAGAATGCGTGGTCACGACCAGTTGTGTGCGGGTAGATGCATCCATCAAGAGGTCGGCAATTTTTACGATCAAGTCAGGATGCATTCCCAGTTCGGGCTCCTCAATGCAGATGAGCGGCGGCGGTGTTGGGTCGAGCAAAATCGCAATTAGACAGAGATAGCGCATTGTTCCGTCTGACAATCGGCTTGCAGGAAACCAATTTGCGCCCTCTTTGATGCGAAGTTGAAAGAAGTCGCCAACCATGCGGATTTCGATGTCTTCGATGCCATCGAATAGATCGCCAAGCACCTCCAAATACTTTGCCTTTACCGTTGCATCTTCAAAAAGCCTCAAGAGAAATGCGTTGAGATTGGAAAAATCCTCATCCATTGTGAAACCCTTGCGATGCTTTTCAGAAACCTGCCGGATTTTGGAATCCCTGCCGAATTGAAACTTTCCATACGCCTTGATCGCCGAATAGCACTGCCCGATTTCAGCCAGTTCAGGAAATGCCTGGGGATCCTTGGCCTGAACGAGAATGCTCTGGTCTTGATGAATGGCCGTGACGACTCTCAATTCATTGTTGAGTCGGATAACAGGGGTCGTAATGAGGTTTTCTCCTGCGGCGTTTCTTTCATAAAGATGGTTCCTGCCATCTCCAAAATGCTCTCCTGAAATTTCAAATCCCGTCCCATTCGCCCGCAACTCCATTGTTCCATAATAGCTTCCGCCTAGTCCAGAATCCAATACCACACGCAGTTTTCCGAGACCTTGCGGGGCATTGAATGTTGGCTTTTCCGTTTCAGTTTTCAAAGGTTGCAGCTTCCAAATCCATTCTTCGATGCCGCCATGTTCACTGACGAAGCCACTCAAATCCACCGCCATCGCCTTGATCAACCCAATCGCCTCAATCAAATTGGACTTCCCGCTTCCATTCGCCCCGATGAGCACATTCAACGGCCCTAGCGGAATCGGCTTTGCATCTGGCCCAAACGATAGCAGATTTTGGAGATGAATCTCCGAGATGAGGATGGGACTTTTTGCGCTGCTATCTTCCATTTCTACACAGGATTACAAGGTCGAAGTTAGCTATTTTCTCTGAATCGGGCTTTTTGCAGGCGCCGAACGTAAAAAATCCGACGGGCGCACTGCACCCGTCGGATTTTTCAAGCCAGACCAGCAAAGGATTACTTGTTGGGCTGAGGCGTCATGCGCAGGTAGGGGCGCACGATCTCGTAGCCTTTGGGGAACAGTTGATCGGCATCGGCATTGCTCACGGCGGGGCTGATCACGACGGCCTGGCCATCTTCCCAGTTGGCCGGGGTGGCGACTTTGTGATAGGCGGTGAGTTGCAGGCTGTCGATCACGCGCAGCAACTCGTAAAAGTTGCGGCCGGTGCTCGCCGGATAAGTGAGCATGAGCTTTACAGCCTTGTCGGGGCCAATCACAAACACCGAGCGCACTGTGAAGGTCGCATTGGCGTTGGGGTGGATCATGTCATACAGCGTCGAGACCTTGCGGTCGCCGTCGGCGATGATCGGGAAGTTCACAGTCGTGTGCTGGGTGTCGTTGATGTCTTTGATCCAGCCCAAGTGGTCGGGCAGGCCGTCCACGCTCAGCGCGATGACCTTGGTGTTGCGCTTCTCAAACTCGCCCTTGAGCTTGGCGACCATGCCCAATTCGGTAGTGCAGACAGGTGTATAGTCGGCAGGGTGCGAAAAAAGTACGCCCCAGCTATCGCCGAGCCATTGGTGAAAATGGATGGTGCCTTCTGTGGATTCCGCAGTAAAGTCGGGGGCGATGTCTCCTAGTCTCAATGACATACAATCTTGATTTTAAGGTGATGAATACTCTTACAACGCCAATTTACTACGAATGTTTGAAATATTGGAGAGGTCGGATGAAAATTCTATCGAGTTCGTAGGACATTGGCGGATTTTACATTTTAAGGTATACTTTGTGAACCAATCCATCACTTCATCGGCTCAAAGACCTGCGCCTGTTCGCACCACCGAGGATCAAAATTTTATCGCGCGGCTTGTGCCATTCTGCCGATTCATTGTTATCTTTGCAGCAAGGTCCTCGCGATCTGTCTTCCCTGTTTGCCAATTGTCTTTGCCAAGTATATCGTCATGAATCCAGCAACTCCAGAGAGCGCAGAGCGCTCCAAATCCAATAGCCAATTTGAAGGCCCTGAGCAAGAGGGCATGATCGGAAAGATGATGGCTGCGCCAGCTTTTCAGCTCGCCGCCAACCCTGTGGCGCAGCGTGCCACGCCAGGTGCCGGCTATGAAAAGGGCAATCGCCCAGATCCCAACAATAGTTTTGCGGGTGCTGAGATTCACAGCAGCGAGGGTCGCATCGCCAATGTCGGCGACTCGGTCGATTTCTCGATTCACAACCTTTCAGGCAACCCCAGGTCGATCACTTGGAGATACCTCAACGATCGGACTTACAACTCCGGGCTTCCGGCCGTGACGCAGAGCAATATGACTGGCCGGGCCATCACGTCGAAGGCAACAATCCAAGGCGTACATACGATCGTTGCTACGATCACGACTTCGGCCGGTGTCAGCTACGAGCTCACTTACAAGCTCACGGTCGAGCCTGCCAACCGTGACTATGCGAATGTCGACAAGGTCGCCCCATCGCCCATGAGCACCATGGACCACTTCATCGCCCTCGTTGAGCGCATCGAGAATGCCTATCCGACCTTGGCATGGCAAGATGTCGTATCCAAGATTCGCGCCGAGCAATACCCCGGTCGCGGCGGCGAAGGCAGCGGTATCATGCGTGCATTCACCTGGGATGACCTCATTGATGAGCAAGACGAGATCGCACCGCTGCAAAGCAGCATCGCCAGCCCAGCCGACATTGCTGCGTTGCGCAAGAGCCAATCAGTCACCTTCAATGGCCAGACCATCGACATCGGCCACGTGCTCACCGGCGTGGACTCCATGAACTTCCCCGGCACGGCAGGCATCTTCAAACGCAACAACATGTCGGGCCCCGCCGCTGCCACTTGGTCAGGCGACGTCGGCTCTGCCCTCACCAACTGGGCGACCAATAATCCGCTCAACGATTCCTCAGCCGAGGGCAAACTGAAATTTTACACCAGCTACTCCAGCCTCGACGACCTGCTCGGCGACATGGACGGCATCAACTTAGGTGGCATGCCATCGTTGCCCAAGACTGCCAAACTGAGCCAGCGCCTGCGCACCTATTACAAGACTGCGCCAGCCCAGGGTTCCTCCAAGCGTTACACGAATTTCTGCTCTGTCTCGGGTTTTGATGTCGCAGGCGGCAGGCTACAGGCGAGTGCCAAAGCCTACATCCGCCAGCAGATTCTGAACTTTGCTGTCGGTTACAACATCAAAGGAGCCTTGGCAGACGGCATGATCCTGAGTGGTGGTGGCATGGGCGGATACGTCTCCCCAGAAACCTACAAAATCACCTCTGCGGCGCGCATCCAAGACAATATTGACTGGTTTTCCAACAAGTTCATTGCCGATTTGGAGGCAGGACTCGCTAGGGAATAAGCCAATATGAACATGGTTGGCAAATTCGCCATCTGGACTGGTCTCTTGGTCGGCAGTTTTTGCCTATCGGTACTCTTAGCTGTCATATTCCCAAGTCTGCCAGCCCGATTTGTGTATCCTGGCCTGCCTTTTCGCTATGTGGTGACACTTGCAGATACTGTGGCGATGGTCGAGCAGGTGGATGAGGTCGGTGATTGGTCGGTGTTGGACTCGGCTTGGAGCAAAGTGAACGCATCGGATTGTCATTGCCCAGACCTGATGCAAGCGCATGATCTATCCGCCTTGCAGCGCTACTCCAACTTGGAGCATATCACGCTCCAAGCAGCGGGCACGGGTCAATATTTGCTTCAAGCAAGCCGTGACGACCTCGGTGGACCGCAGGTCGGCTATCTGTATGCATGCGATAGCCTCGGTATGCAGCATTTGCTGCGTTACGACTCCTTTTTCGGTATTTCCTATCCTGTCTTGGGTTGGAAATATCTTTTGGGGATGAGCGGTGGCTTGATGGTCCTTGGCGTGCTCCTTGTACGCCCATCGCGGCGCGCGACAGGTACTGCTGCTGCCCATTAAGTTTCAAATTGCAAGAACAAGCTCCTCAGCGGTATCGAACTGACCTTCAAAATCAGTCATCGACATTGGCCTAGCATTATTGCTTCACAATTTTGATCATCTGCGGTATTTCGCCTTCACCGACCACAAGAAAATAGATTCCACTCGCTAGATCAGGCAACTCAAGCACCTGCCCTTCTGCATTCGTATAGCCTTGATGGACCAAAAACCCACTTTGATTCCAGATGGAAACCAAAACTGGAGCTTTGTCGTCAAGTTTTAAGGTCAGGTGATCGTGAAAGGGGATGGGGAATGCGGTGGCTTGTGTGGACTGGGTTTCAGGAGCCTTCAAAGTGACCACATTGGAACCGATGGATTCGCCGTTGTAATCGATCGTGTGAAGCTGGTAATACAATGTTTGGCCATCGGGCGTCGGGTCCAAAAATTGGTATTCGCCACCTTGCGCAGAGGGGATGAATGCAATTTGGTCAAAATCTATCCCGTTTTCTGAGCGAAGCACTTCGTAACCTCGGCATTCACCATTGGTATTGCCCGCCCATTGCAATTCCACATCCTCACCTTCCCAAGCGCCGCTCAATACACAAGGTTCAGCCGCCAAAATCACCGGATTGTTGCAGAGTTGCAACACCTCCGAAGGGGAGAGTGCCCTGCGCCAAAAACCGATTTCATCCAGGTAGCCAGTCATCGGAATGAACCCACTAGGCATGCTTGCGACGGAAGAATAGCCCATGCGGGCAGGTTGAGCAGAATAGGTCATTGCTCCGCCAGATCCAGAATAGACCCCGCCTGCATTCACACAATCGATATAGATGTCCATGTCGGTCGCCGATCTGATCACGCCTACATAGTGGTGCCAAGCACCTGCACCAGCCGACAAGGTCGAGTTTTTGGATTTTCTAAAACCGGAACTCGTCGTGCCCCCATCCCCAAAATCAAGATGTACTTTCCCATCCACCCCAGTGCCCATCCATACCCCGTAATACAGTGAGGGGTTCGCGCAATTTGCAAAGGCAGTATTGCCCAGTACTTGGAAATTGGCGTAGAATGAGATCGTCAAGGGCAGCGGTATTTGGATCAGCGACGAAAAGGGCATTTGGATGATCGGCCCCGATCCATTGAAATAGTACGCGCTGTTGGAGACTCCCAAGCGATCCGGAACGAGTTGGCCGGTGGAAATACCATGCAGGCCATTGGGGCCAATGTCATTGGCATTGCCAGTGATCGGCAAAAAGAAAACAAGTCCAGTGCTGAGCGACTGTGAAAAACTGACTTGAACTGACAGGCAGGTCAAAAATAGCAGCAAAAGCGGCAATCGAATGCGAGTAAAGCTGAGGCGCATGATCGAGTTGAGCGTTGATTCAATACATTAACGTGAAGGTATGAAAAAAATCCCTCATGATAGCATGGTGGTCAATGAATTACATTTTTCCGGAATCTTTTCTCGAAGGCATTGCAGTGGAGGTGTAGCAGACTTACATCCACCAACTTTTGGCCATCTCGGCGATCTGCAATAGCTTTGGACATCAATCGCAGCTCCATGTCCACAGAACTTAAAGATGGTCAGCCGACCATCCACGCTGCTAACCAGGCAGCATGGCGGCAGTGGCTCGAAGCCCACCACGACACCCGTGAAAGCGTTTGGCTCATCATCTACCGAAAAAGCAGCGGCGTGCCAAGCGTCTACTACTCAGAGGCTGTAGATGAGGCGCTTTGCTTTGGATGGATCGACAGCAAGCCCAACAAGCGTGACGACCAGAGTTACTACCAATTTTTCAGTCGTCGCAAACCCAAAAGTGCCTGGAGCAAGGTCAACAAAGCCAAGGTAGAGCGCCTGCGCGCAGAGGGCAAAATCGCGCCTGCCGGCGAACGCATGATCGCAATCGCTCAGGAGAGCGGCACATGGTCCTTGCTCGACGAGATCGAGGAGGCAATCGTGCCTGCCGATTTAGAGGCTGCCTTTGACGAAAACGAACCTGCGTGGACCAATTTCCAATCCTTTCCGCCCTCGGCGCGCAAAGGCATCCTCCAGTGGATCATCCAAGCCAAGGGCGCTGAGACCCGTGCCAAGCGTGTGGCCGAGACCGTGGCAAAAGCCGCCGTCGGCGAGCGCGCCAATGCTTGGAAGCCCAAATAGGTTTTTACTCCAAGTGATAGCTCTTCAAGCTACGCTTCCACTTGAGTTGCCCCGTCTGCAGTTGCAAGTTGGTGTCATAAAACGAGGTCTCGCCTTCGTGATAACTTTGGACCATTCCCACACCCTCAGCCCACAGCACGTCGCCGAGGTCATAACAAGCAAATGTACCAGCAGGTGTTGTGAGATTGACCAAGGCAGTCGACGAGGCAAGCGGTTGATAAAATACGGTGTAGGTCGCAGTATTGTAATTCAACGGACCCAATGCAAAACAGGTTGGCAGGTCTTGAAAGATCGGCGCAAAAGGCATCAAGACTCCATCCCCACTGGGTTTGACCATGGTCGCAGCCAAGCCACCTTGATAGGTATAAAAGAATGAGGGTCTCTCGACAATCGTCTGTTGCACGTCGTTGCAGTTCTGCCCACCTGACCCGAAAGTATATGGCGTATAAAAAGAGCTAAACAAAGAGTCATCTTTGACTAGCACGGTTGTCGGGAGAAAGCGACCATAGTTGTACCTGATTTCCCAAGCATCATACCGCAGCATCGATTTATCGGCGGTATAGTGTTCCAGCGCCTTTTTGCGGGTCACATTGTAGACAGCCTCCAGCACCACTGTATCTGATGTAGGAAGAGTTGTCGTGGTAATGAAAGAGTCGACATAGACCCACTCATTGCCCAATGCCAGCGGCAACATCGTGGACTGCTCAGGGGCGACTACCTCCACGCGTTTGCAACCATTGAAGATCATCCCGACCATCAAGAGTGCCATCAAGATTCTGAAGTTTCTCATTGGGCGAAATTTTTAAAGAGCCTGCATTGGAGGGAAATGGAGCCTGATTCGGTGACGCGGTTGGTTGGGTTGGCAAAGAAGTGGAGTTCTTCGGGCCCATAAAAGGCAAGGTACTGTGCCCCTATGAGCAGTTGCGCAGAGAATCGTTGGAGGAAATAGACCGACGTCCCGCCCATGAGGCCCGTCTTCATCGTGTTTTCCATGGTGCGCACAGCAGGGAATGTCGTGAAATAATTGGCGTTTTGGCGTGCAAAAAAGGCATTGGCATCGATGGTGAAATGCACTTTTTTGAAAACGGTGAGCACGGGGAAATGATGGTTGATGCCCAGCCCGTAGTTGAAGGCGTAGGGCGAAAGTTCGGCGCTCCACCTGCCGAGGTGGCCGCTCACGGTAGGTAAGCCACTGTTGGCGTTCAGGGCGCTGAAGCCCTCGACAATTCCAATATTCCAAGCGCGAAACTGCGGCCGCTGCGCGCCCGCCGAGAGGCTCAGCAACAGCAGCAAACCCAAAGCCAAGGCCTTGCTCCACATCGCCACCACAATCTCCGGTGGACGAATACCCGATGAAATCTTCATGTTCAATTTTTGAGAGGTGATGTAGAGTTCTAATTCATTGAAACAAAGATAGGGCCCGTGAATCAAATGTCGTGTGTCAAAAGTCATGGACTGAAAGTCATAACGAACCTGTCCCGCACCCGGTGCAGGACAGGGTTTTCGATTACACGCCTCTGTCGGGGGAGCAGTGTCCGCAGACCTCGCAAATAAAGTTCTCGTTAGGTATGGCAATCAGCCCATAGCGAAGAAGGCCAATGCGATATCGAAGGACTTCGCGCAGCTCGAAATTGCTATTGAAAGGAAGGTAGATTGGACGCCACAAGGCAATCAAGTCCGACTTTAAAATCCGGACCGTTGCAGCAATTGAATAGGAAGTTTAGGTAACGATGTTTTGGAAATGAGGGACCAAGGCCCGCTCTTATCTCCCCATCACAACCTCACAAGCCTTCACCACATGGCTCACCCCCAAGCCATACTTCTCCATCAACTCCTCAGGCAATCCGCTCTCGCCAAAGGTATCGTTCACAGCGACATACTCGTGTGGCGATGGCAGGTGCCGTCCCAAGACTTGTGCCACCGCGTCGCCTAGGCCGCCGTTGCGCATGTGCTCCTCTGCCGTCACTACACGGCCGGTCTTGCGCACGGATTTGAGGATGGCTTCCTCGTCCAGCGGCTTGATGGTGTGCATGTTGATGACTTCGGCTGAGATGCCGGCCTCTTTGAGTTGGGCGGCGGCTTGCAGTGCGATCCAGACCATGTGGCCGCAGGCGATCAGGGTCACATCAGTGCCTTCGACCAGGACTTGCGCCTTGCCGATTTGGAAGGTAGGGTCCTCAGCGGGCGTGAAAATGTCCCATTTCGGACGGCCGAAACGCAGGTAGACTGGGCCCACATGCGCGGCGACGGCCAGCGTCGCGAGGCGCGTCTGATTGTAGTCGCAAGGCACGACTACAGTCATATAAGGCAACATGCGCATCATGCCAATGTCTTCCAGGCTTTGGTGGGTGGCCCCATCCTCGCCCAGCGTGAGACCTGCATGGCTTGCGCAGATTTTTACATTTTTCTTGCTGTAGCAGACGCTCTGACGAATCTGATCATAGACCCGCGCGGTGCTGAAATTGGCGAAAGTGCCCGTGAAGGGGGTTTTGTTGCCGATCGTGAGTCCGGCAGCGACACCGATCATATTGGCCTCGGAGATGCCCATCTGAAAAAAGCGATCTGGAAACTCCGCCTCAAAAGCGTCCATTTTGAGCGAACCAGTGAGGTCGGCGCAGAGCGCGACCACCTCAGGATTTGAACGACCGAGTTCCAACAATCCCTGACCAAAGCCAGAGCGGGTATCTTTTTTGCCAGTGGAAGCCAACATGGGAATGATCAATTAGGAATTAGAAATTAGGAATGGGCGATCAGTGTCTAGGAAATAGCAATCAGCGAAACATTTCTCATTGCTAATTCCTCATTTCTAATCAAATCAATAATCTAAGTACCGTGTAATTTCAAGCTGCGCCATGGCGCGGGCAAACTGCTCATCGTTGGGCGCTTTGCCGTGCCAATCGTGGGTACCTTGCATGAAGTCGACGCCGCGACCCATGTCGGTGTGCATCACGATGCAAATGGGTTTGCCACGGTAGGTCGCGCCGCGTGCCATGTCGAGGGTGTTGAGGACGCTCACGTAGTCGTGACCCTGCATTTCCAGCACGATCCAGCCAAATGCTTCAAACTTGCTGCGGATGTCACCGAGGGACATCACCTTTTCGGTGGGGCCGTCGATCTGCTGCATGTTGCGGTCGATCGTGCAGATGATGTTGTCGACGTTTTTGGCGGCGGCATAAATCACCGCTTCCCAGATTTGGCCTTCTTGCAATTCGCCGTCGCCGTGGAGGGTATAGACGATGTGCTTGTCACCGTTGAGCTTTTTGGCGAGGGCTGCGCCGATGGCCACAGACATGCCTTGGCCGAGCGAACCCGAGGCTACCCGCACGCCGGGAAGTCCCTCTTTGGTCGCAGGGTGGCCCTGCAAGCGGGAGTTGATCCTGCGGAAGGTGGCCAGTTCCTCAATGGGGAAATAGCCGCTGCGCGCCAAGACACTGTAAAAAACAGGCGAAATATGGCCATTGGACAAGAAGAAGAGGTCTTGTTCCTTGCCATCCATCGACCAGGTCTTGGGGTCGTGGCGCATGTGGTTGAAGTAGAGGCCGATCAGGAATTCGGTGCAGCCAAGTGAGCCGCCGGGGTGGCCCGATTGCACAGCGTGAACCATGCGCAGGATGTCGCGCCGCACTTGGTCGGCCATTTCCTGCATTTCGGGGATGGTGTTCAGTTTCATCTTTTGGAATCTAGCCGCGAAAATACGAAGCGCAGGCCACTGGTAAAAGTATTGTTGTACACAAATGACATGCGAGGCGGTGGTTCAATTGCGAGGCGGTGGCTGATGCATGTCCCGTTCATCAAGCGGGAGCCACACGCCGATCGAAGTGCCGCCTCCGGCGGCGTATGCTGGCAAAAATGAAATGGTCACTAAAAAGAAAGAGTCCCGAGTTTATTTCCTCCGACGCCACAGGCGTCGTGCCGATAACCCTGCGGCCGGAGGCCGCGGGTTCAAATCCGCCAATCCACCTCGCCCAGGCCCTTTTCCTTCAACCATGCATTCGCTTTGCTGAAATGATGATTGCCATACCAACCCGTATGGGCCGAGAGCGGAGAGGGGTGCGACGAACTGAGCACCAAGTGCTTTTGCGTATCAATGAAGGATCCTTTTTTCTTGGCATACGCGCCCCAAAGCATGAACACAAGTCCGGTGCGGCGCTCGTTGAGGCGGTGGATGGCAGCGTCGGTAAATTGCTCCCAGCCTTTGTTTTGGTGGCTTGCGGGCGTGTTTGCGCGCACGGTGAGCATCGCGTTGAGCAGGAGCACGCCTTGGCGCGCCCAAGGTATGAGGTTGCCCGTCTTAGGGATGGGCAGGCCCAAGTCTTGGTTGATTTCCTTGTAGATATTCCCCAAAGATGGCGGGGGTGCGACGCCGTCGGGCACCGAAAAGCTCAATCCATGCGCTTGCCCCGGCCCGTGGTAGGGATCTTGGCCGATGATCACGACACGCACTTCCTCAAATGGCGTGCAATCAAATGCGTTGAAGATGAGCTTGCCTGGTGGATAAATCGTTTGCCCAGAAGTCTTCTCGGCTTGCAAAAATGCCTTGAGCGCTAGAAAGCTGGGCTGCGCAAATGCCTCGGCCAATTCCCGCTTCCAAGAGGGCTCGATCTGAACGTTATTTTCTGCCATTTCTGATGGATTCTGTGCTCAAGATACGGGTTTTGGCTTCCCGATTTTCTTGCGCAAGACCACAAATGCCAAAAACAGCAGGCCTGCGATGCCAAGAGCGCTCATCAGCAAGATCAGATTGCCGCCACCGCCGGGCCTGCCGGGCGGAAATCCTTGTCCCAGTCGTCGCAAGGTGAGGATGCCGTTGTCGTCATACAATTGATTGGGCTCGCATTGGCTGGTTTTCTCGGTTTGGTGCTGCTTGTTGGCGAAGACGATATAGCGCTCGCCTTTCAAGAAGGGATAGCCGCATTGGTTGGGCGAATTGGTGTGTACGGTAGTCACGAGCTCGATGTCGCGCTTCCAGCTGCTGTCGACTTGAAAGAGGATGTTGAGCCCGCCTTTGAGGGCATTGGGTGTCACGTCCATGCAGGTGCCGAGAAAGATGACATTGGCTTTTTCCTCGGATTGCTCCCAGGTTTGGGTCGAGTCGCATCCGCAGTTGTCGGTCTGGGCGCTCAGCAGAGAACCGCAGAGGAGGCAAAGGGCGCAGAGAAAATGGCGTAGCGGGATCACGCGTTTTTGCGGATGTGGTCATTCACCGAAACGCTCTCTACGACGCCATCTCGCAAGCGGATGATCGTATGGGCATAGAGGGCGATGTCTTCTTCGTGGGTGACCAGGATGATGGTCTGGCCCTGCCCATGCAATTCCTCCAGCAAACCCATGATTTCATAGCTGGTTTTCGAATCCAAGTTGCCTGTGGGTTCGTCGGCGAGGATAATGCTGGGATTGTTCACGAGGGCTCTGGCGACGGCGACGCGTTGCCGCTGACCGCCTGAGAGTTCGTTGGGTTTGTGTTGCATACGATCGCCGAGGCCCACATCCTGCAAGGCCTTGGTGGCAATCGCCAAGCGCTCTGAGCGACCTTTGCCAGCGTAAATCAGGGGCAATGCGACATTCTCCAAAGCCGATGAACGTGGCAGCAGGTTGAAGGTCTGGAAGACAAAGCCGATTTCATGGTTGCGCACTTCGGCCAAGTCGTTGTCACCCATTTGGCTCACATTGATGCCGTTGAGGATGTATTCGCCCTCGCTTGGCGTGTCGAGGCAGCCGATCATGTTCATCAATGTGGACTTGCCAGAACCCGATGGGCCCATGATCGCCACATAGTCATTGCGGTAGATGTCAAGGTTCACGCCATTGAGCGCCTTGATCACTTCCTCGCCCATCTTGTATTCCCTGCGGATGTTGATGAGTCGAATGACGGGTGTTTTTTCTTCAGTTGCCATTGATGTCTACCTCTTCTAATTCTTCGACGACGGGATGCACAGCTCTAAAGCTCGCAATTTCTTCCTTGAATTCCTCAGCAATTTGTCGGCTGCGCTCGATGCTCGTGGCCCTTTTCATGGCCTCGACCGCATTGGCGCCCGACTCCTCGGTGCGGGCCAGCAAGCGCTCAAAATGCGCGAGTTCATACCAGAAATCTGGATTCTCGGGGTTGATGTCCTTGGCGGCCATCAGCATATTCTGCCCTTCAAAATCCATGCGTTTGGCGCGGTAAATGCGGCTCAGCGGCAAGATGACCTCGGGCAGGATGGGATTTTCTTTGCGCAATTGCTCCAGTTCGGCAATCGCGGTGGTCGTGTCGCGCTGCGCCGCCGACACCTGCGCGAGCAAGATGCGCACGTCGCGCTCCTTGCCTGCACGCGCCTTGAGCTCCTGCGCGATGGCGGCTGCGCCAGAGGCATCGCCATTGCGGAGCAAAATCTGGGCATGCACGACTTGCAGCGCGACATCCTTGGGGGCAATGTCGAGCGCGGGCTGCAGATTTTCCATGGCGAGTGAGTCGCCAAGGGCCAAGCTGATCTTCGCCATTTCCAGATAAGGCGCAGTATTTTTGGGTTCGCGCTCGATCACGCGCCTGAAGGCTTCCAAGGCGGCTGCTTTGTTGCCACGCTGCCCGGCCGCATGACCGATCTGCATCCAATCCGCAGTCGTGAGCGTGTTGGCGTCAAAGCCGATGGTCGCGAAGAAGTAGTCGCCATTCGCCAGTTGGAGCTTGGTCATTTCCTTGTTCACCTCATCGTTGAGCGTGCTATCATTCGCCCGGGCCATATTCAGCTCCATGAAAGCATAGTCAAGGTTGCCACGGTCAAATTCCATCATCGCCTCGGCGACCAGGTCTTGGTTGTTCCCATTCTCGACCGATTTCCTGAAGAATGCAGCGGCCATTTCGGGTGAGCCCGCGCCAAAGAATCCGACGCCGAGGAAATGGTTGGTATAGCGCCTGAATTCAGGGAAATTCACGTCGATATAGTCCATGCGGCTGATGGCGCGCTCGACCTCGCCATGCTCGAATAGCAGCATGCCGTCGAGCAGGAGGGAATCGGCCCGCAGGCTTGTCGAAGTGGTACTATCGTTGTTGGCTAGTGCATCATTGCCGTGGGCGAGGCGGCGGGCGGCGCCTTCCAAGTCGCCGACTTTGTAGCGCTCCAAAGCGAAGTTGTAAATGGTCTCCCAGCTGTCCTTGATATTGGGTGCTTGCAGCAGGCTCTCAGGTACAGCGAGTTGCGTGCCATAGCGCATGTTCATGAACAGCGCATTGGTGACCACGGCGCGGTGCACGTCGGGCAGCGCCAGACCTGCTTCAAAGAATTTCTTGGCTTCGTCGGGCTTCTCATAGTCCATGTAGAGCCTGCCGAGATTGGCATAGAGTGCGCCGTTGTCGGGTTGCAAGCGCAGGGCCTGCTTGAGTTGCAAAATGGCCGAGTCAGGCTCATTCAAGAGCAGCATCGCAGCGGCGAGGTTGCTGCTCAGGTAGGCATCGGGACAGGCGGCGACGCCTTGTTGGAGCACAGATTTGGTGAGGACGGGGTTGTAGTCCTGGGCCTCGAGATTGCCCAAGTTGAGGAAGGCGTATGGAAATGCGATGAAGTCACTTGCCCGCTTGAAGTGGTCGCGTGCTTTGGTCATTTCGCCAAGCATGCTCCACTCGAGGATCGCGAGGTTGTAATTTCCCTTGACAGAGCCGCGGGCCTCCTGCACAGAGGTGCGGTAGTTGGCCATGGCCTCCGGCAGGTTGCCGTGCAGCGCGAGGTCATCGGCGATGCGGTTGAAGATCGTTTCCTTGATGATGCGCTTGCTATTGGAATTGCCGCTCGCCTCCAAAATGAATGCCCCTGCGATGGCGAGGATCACCACAAAGAAGTACAGCAGCTTACGCGGCATCATGCTCAAAAAGTAAAAATTGACGCGGTGGCGGATGAGCGGCCCGAAATTGTAAAACATGTAAAAGAAGTGAGCGATGCCCGAGAAGAAAAAGAGGCTGATGCCCAGGCGCTCGATCATGTGCAGGAAGAGGTATTCGCCGGTGCAGAAGGTGTAGGCGATGAAGCTGAGCCCGATGAGGGGGATCGCGGCAAAGCCCATGCTCATGCCGAGATTGGGGATGAAGTTTTTGAGCACAGGTCCCAACGCTTGTTTGGTGCCTACGGTGATGAGGCTAGCCAGCGCAATGAGGTACATCGGCCGCAAGGCGATGTCGTCACCCTCGGAGAGCAGATTCCAGCGCATCGACTTTTGAAGCATCACAAACTCGATGGCCGTGAGCACCAAAAAAACCGTGAGAATGATCGGAAACTTGACGCGGTATTTGGGGTTTTTGGCGTTGGTGGCGAGGTAGAAGATGAGGTTGTTGAGGTCGTTGGAGATGAGGAGTAGGTAGATGATCGCAATGACTGCGAGGACGGGAAACATGCCCACGCTTGCGCTGTGCAGCTGCAGCCATCCGCCTTGGACATAGTTGAGCACAAAGGGCAGGGCGGTCACGGTCGTGAAGATCAGGAGCCGCAAGGCAAAGCCGATTTTGAGAATCTCTTGCTGCAACAGATAGGCGGGTCCCAAGATGAGCACCGCCAATCCACCATTGACCAGCCAGAAACTCGTATTGCTGTCGCTCACGGGATTGGCGACAAAAATGAGGATCGCGAAAGCAAAAAACACCGCGTAGGCGACCAGATTGCGCACATAACTCGCCGAGGCCATCAGAAATGCCCAGCCCAAGACCTGCGCGACAATGAAGCCGATCACCATCCAGGCTTTGGGCGCGATGAGCGTGGCCGCAAAGGTCACGTGCTCCTTCCAGGCGCCGATCTGCGTGTCCATCTTGCGGTAGTTGTGTTCGTAGCTGCGCAGGGTCACCTGCTCCTGCATGCCCTCGGGCACCTCGTTCACATCGAGCGACCAGCGTGCAGGGTTGTCGGCAGCGATTACTGCGACCACGGCCGTGGCGACCAGTGTGAGCATCAATATTCCAAACAAAACCTTCTCCACAGCCTTCATTGCCGTGAAAAACTGCCAGAGGGGAATGACTTTGAGCTTTTTTGTGGGCTCCATGCTTTCTTTTTTCCTTCTTTAATGTGCTGCGGATACGGATTCCGTCAGTTCCTCGGGGCGTTTTTTGCCCGTGAGGCGCTCGTGAATGATCTCAAAAACCTGCTCTTTCAATGCGCCTGCTTGCGCCACGTCCATGTCTCGTGTCTCAATCGGCTCGTGAAAGACCACGCGCACGACCGTCGGGTGTATCAAAAACTTGCCGTTGTCGGGCAGGGCCCTGTCCGCACCGATGATGGTGACGGGCACGATGGGGATTTTGTTTTCGATCGCCATGCGAAACGCGCCATCCTTGAACCGCAACAAGCTCACCTTGGTCTTGTCAGGGATCGTGCCCTCCGGAAACAGCAGCACCGACGTGCCGCCTTTCAAGACTTCCTTGGCGTGCAAGAAACTCTTGTAGCTCTCGGTCACCGAGCCGCGGTTGACGGGGATGTGCAGACGCTTGAACATGTATCCAAAGAGGGGCATATCGTTGAGCTCGGCCTTGCCGATAAACCGGAACGAGGGAATGACCGAAACGTTACAGATGGGGATGTCCAAATAACTGCTGTGATTGGGCGCGAAGATGTAGACCTTTTTGCGGTCGATGTTTTTGCGACCCTCGGTGACGACCCAGACCCCCGCTGGATACATGATCACATA
>JANPHP010000191.1:0-4025 GCA_031424495.1 Bacteroidota bacterium
GCTGTGTGGTTACCTGCATATTGCGCTCATCGATATGCAAAATTTGGTTGAGCCGATCGGTGGCGAGCACCACTCCGCCGCAGACGGCAAGCATGCCACCGCTCAGACCGGTGCGTGCGCCGGCGGGCGTCACGGGAATGCGTCGTGCATTGCAATGCCTGAGTACAGCGGCGATTTCCAGCGCATTTGCTGGCTTCAAAACTACATCGGGCGCAAACACCAAGTCCTCTGTATAGTCATGGGAATACCGTGCAATGGTCTCGGCATCCTGCAAGACATAAGCCTCGCCGATCATCGTTGCGAAGGCGGCGAGGTCCGCGGCTTCGATTTTTTGAAATATTGGGGCAGCCATTTTCCTAAAATTGAATTGCAAAATTAGCCGAAATAAATGGCTTTCCTCAGGCTATTCGAGGAGAAAACGCGCCATCTCGTCGGGAGTTGGGATGCGGCAGGTCTCCTTTTGACCAAAAAGGCGGTAGCGGTTGCGGGCGATCAGCTTGTAAAAAAAGTCTCGGATGAAGCGCGGCACGATGATGAAACCGTAGCCCAAAAACCAAGGAAATCGGAGCCGCCGCGCAATACGCAGAACGGCAGCGCTTTGTTTGTAGATTTTGCCTTGCTCGATGAAGTAGATCGTTGAGACTTCGTCTGGATTTTCTCCAAATTGCTCCAACAGGGCTCGCCCAGGAGGATTTTGATTGGCAGTAAATTTGATTTCATGCCCCTTTTCCCAGCGAAGGATGAAATTGACGCTCGTACTGCACAACTCGCAGACGCCATCAAAGATCAAGACTGGATGTTCTTGCATTTCTGCCATTACTGTACCGATTGTGGAGTCAAGTCATTCTGGATCGGAACAAATATCCATTCGCCAGCCCTCAACTCCAAGGACCCAAGTGGAGTTTCTTTGATCAATTCACCATAGCGCTCTGGATCAAGTGGATAGCTGCGAATCACGACATCGCATGTGGTTGCTGCTCGGAGGGCGGGCAATTCAAGGCGCCAACGTAGCCAGCAATTCAACACGGATGGTGCAAGTTGCGAAGGCTCATAGTTGTAGGCGGTCACGATGCGCTCCGCCATAGGTAGGATATTTTCTTTCCTGAAATGGGCTTTTTGTGCTTCCGTATCGAGGTCGAGCGGCGTTTGATTTGCCGTTTTGGGCAGAAACCAACCATATTCCATGGTGGAGCCACGCACAAACGAATAGGTCGGATAGGCAGAGAATGGCCAGCTATGGATGCCAAACGCGCCGCAGGCAGTATTCAGTAGAAGCATCGTGGCGCCAGTGATCATGCTCAATTTCAGCCACTTTGTTTGTTGCAGAGCCCGTTTCACTGGCGCGATTGGTGGCGGCAACAATTTGCGCAGGCGCAGTAGCAATTGTCCGCGTCGCCTTGCTGCCAAGGCATGCCAGGAAAGGTCAAGCACCCCGCCAATCAACAAAAATGGAAACAAAAAGAATACGCCCACAAAATTGCCAACTACGGCTACAGATCCTACGACGATCAGCCAAGCCGTTCTTCGTTTCCATTCCCCCATCACACCAATGATTTGCCCCCAGTTGAGGTATGAGAGGTGGGCAGTCTTGAGGTAAACAAAGTCGATTTTGAGAAAATAGCCGTTCAGATTGTGAAACAGCACCGCATCTAAAGCGGCAAAAAGCCGACTACGCTTGCCAAGCAGCAAAAAGGGATATGCCAATTCAAATGCGATCACCGCACCCGCAGCGATGCTGCAGAGCACGGGAAACTGATCCACACGCACGGCAGGCACATCATGAAACTGCTCCAGCCATTCCGTCCGCAATAGATTGACTGGGTTGTCGCTGAGCGACCAATAGAATCCAGCTTCATACAATTTGCGAAAACCGCTGAAAAAATAGATACCGGCCATGGTAAGCATAATCCATCTGATGCCAAGTGCATACTGAAAATGAGGCTTGACGTCGATTCGCATTCCACGAATGCGCCGCAACAAGGAATCGATGGACCAAACCTCAAATGAAGGTGAAAAGGCTAAAATGACCGTAATCCAAAAGAAAAATTGGTAGTGGCTTAACTTTCCAAAAAATTGGGGAACGCCATATACATAAAAAACGATGGGGATCATTGTGAGCATCGCTGCACGTGTGAAGCAGCCAAAGACAGCAAACAGGCCCACAACGATGCCGGCAATATTTGCTGCGGAATAGAGCTGTGGTGAAATAGGGATGGCATGGATCATCCATCCGACAAGCGGAAGCGACTGCCTAGAGGAGGTTGGAAGCTCCGCAAGCGCGCTCCAGTTGTCGGGAACATAAAAAATTTGATGCGAAACGATAAACCCGAAAAAAAGAATGCGCATCAATGCCAGGTTGTGTGGCGATAGCGGTTCAAAAAAAAAGTGTCTCCAACGATACTGCCACGCAGCGCGATGCCACCATATCATCCCCGCAACATGTATTCCCAATACGATCAAGAAGCGACGACTCAGAATCCGTTGCTCCCAAAAAAAGATATCATGATCCGCTATGCGATGCTGCATGCGGAAATAGAGTACCAAAAATACTGCGAGATAACCTATGAATACCAACAGGTGGAGGCTCCACATGCGCCGCCAAACACACTCAAGTGCAGCGTCTGCTATGGGCCTACGCCGATGCATTACTCCTTGAGCACCATGTCGATACACATGACTGCAGCCATGATCATGACGCGCATGGGGTGGTTAGGGGCGACCGTTTCTTCAATGCCCAACATGTAATTGTCGGCAGTCGTGAAGAGTTCTTTGCCCAATCCTGCCCACTTCTTATTGACGCGGGCAAACTTCACCCCGTCTTTTTCGAAGGTAAAATCCCAGCTTGTCCATTTGCCGCTCAGGGTACAAAGCAAGGTACCATCGGGTGAAAGCAGATCAAACTTGCCGCCGATTGACATCATGCGCTGCCTGAAAGTACCTACCAATTGTCCGGTCTCGTCGAGGACCTCGACCACTGACCTGAAAAAGGTCCAACCGCGCCGAACGGAGAGTACTGGGTCTCCAGATGGGGTTTTGATCGTGACCAGAAACGGGGTCATGCGCTTATAGTCCGTAAAACGAAGCATTTTTGTAAAGAATGGCATGTTGTCTTCTCTACAATTCAGAATGATTTCTTTCGTTTCAGGATCCATCACGTCATAGCTGTTGGCAGCCTTAAATGCATTCACATGCTCCTTGACGAAAAATAGGTTTCTATTGAGTAGCGGATTCATACGACTTATGTTGTGGGGGTATCGATTTTAAGGGAGCGAAGTTAAGCAAGAATTTCATTCAAACCAAGCATTTGCTACAAAAATTGGCGAAGTCTTTATTTAATACGCATAAAAATAGATAATAGTTTGTGTTTGTTGTTTTTTGAGCATAGCTTTGCATCTCAGTATCCAGACGGTGTATGAAAGGAGGGGAAGATGATACAATCTCTTGAGTCAGGTTAGGGCAATGCGAGCACGTAAAAGCGACCGTTTTGCTACCCAAATTCTTTTTTAGAGGAAATGGGGGGAATTGGCATTCGTAGCAAGTCCAGCATTGAATTTTTGCTGGGGCGAGCTAGGGGAGGCGTTGATGTTCAAGGAGATCGGTTTAAAGCGGAATATTACCGTGCTTCTTTTTGGGCATTTTCTCGGCCTTGTTTTCTGCCATTTCGAATGCGCGGATCAGTTTGGCGCGCGTATCTTCGGGCATGATCACCTCGTCGATATAGCCCCTGCCTGATGCGCGGTAAGGGTTTGCAAAAATGCGCTCATATTCTGCCACCTTTTCCTGCAGGGCGACCGCAGGATCGGCAGCTTCTGAGATTTCCTTGCGAAAGATGATCTCTGCAGCGCCCTTTGCACCCATGACTGCGATCTCGGCCATTGGCCAAGCATAGTTCATGTCTGCCCCGATATGCTTTGAGTTCATCACGTCGTAGGCACCGCCGTAGGCCTTGCGTGTGATGACCGTGATGCGTGGTACAGTTGCCTCGCAAAATGCATAAAGCAACTTTGCGCCGTTGGTGATGATGG
>JANPHP010000192.1:0-2684 GCA_031424495.1 Bacteroidota bacterium
GAACTCGTACCCCAAGGGAATCGTCACCGACGGCGTCAGTATTTGGGTTGTCAACGACAGTACCAGCGACAAGATTTTCAAATACACGGTCGGCGGAAGCTTTCTGGGTAGCTGGACGATCGACTCAGCCAACACGGCACCGACCGGTCTGACGATCGATCCGACCAACGGAAGTCAAGATATTTCGGTCGTCGACAACGGTACGGACAAGATCTATCATTATGCGAACAGCCGCGGCCGTACGTCAGGTAGCCAAGGGTCGTCTGCAACCTACGCACTGGCCGTCGGCAACACCAACCCCCAAGGCATCGCCGATCCACCGCCACCTTGTGCGATGGTCCCCACCTCCAATGAAAACTCAACTAGAAAGGACCTTGAGTCCGTGACGGCAGTGGGTGGGCTGATTTTCATGCCATCGATCGGAACACCTTCATCCATGGTTAATTCCGAAAAACTGCATGGTAGCAAATCGACGGTTCAGAGTACGGACAACATTATGAGTAACCTGGGCCGATCACCGCAAATGCCTCAAGCTCCTTTGGGTTTTTATCGGACACAGCCTAGTGCATTCATCCCAATCGATCCGAACGAGAGTAATGAAGTCGATGAAGAGGATGACGGCATCCACGATTTGATTGGCCTAGTGGCAAATAATCTTTGGAGATAAGCGGCGACCGACGCGGCCTTGAAGGTCGATGCTGCCACGTAGCCGATGCAACGAGCTTCGGCTACGTGTCAAACGCGTTCCTTCAAGACACCGCAACCAAAGGTAATCGCATCGAGAACTTTGCTAGTCGTACACCTGGAATTACGAAGGTTAATTTGTCCAGTTACATGTAATCGAAGGTTGGATCCGGTCAGGTAGAAACATCTCAGCAGCTTGCGGAATTAGGCAGAATAAGCCAGCCAAGAATGACGCAGATCATGAGCTTGCTGAACTTGGCGCCAGACATTCAGGAAGAGTTGCTTTACTTGCCTGAAGTAACGTTGGGAAATGCCATGATCCACGAGCGATTACTACTGCCACTGGCGACGGAGATTGACTGGCGGGTGCAGAGGAGGATGTGGGCGAGGATAAAGAGATGGCAATAGTTCGAAAGATCGCATTTATGGAACTATTTTAAGCCGAAAAACTGCTCGTCAACCCGTCGTTCGACTTTTTGCACCATACGCGAGTCGATGCGACTTGCTGGCACAACAATTGCATACAATTGCATTCGATAATAGCGGCAAATCGTTCTTCGCGATTTGATGTCTGTGGTTTTTTCAGAGGAGATTGATCAATGTCAGATAAGCGCAGCCAACAGAATACGCACGATACAGGATCATCGACAGCGCGGGCTCGAGACGATTTGCGAACAGGTTCTAAAAAGAAAAAGCCCAACGGCCAGCGCGACGAAGGCCGCGACAAGAAAGACGTGCAAGATAAAATCGAAAAAAACGCGGACAAGCATTCAAAAGATTGAAGAAACTTTGGCACCAATACGAGATAGCTTCAATGCTCGTTCGCGCTGTGGCCAATAATGCGGCATTGACACTTGTCGCACGTCGGTGCCGATGTGCAAGTCTGCATGGGGTTCCAGCTTGTAGCGGTTTGCTTTTGGGATCACTGAGCAAGTAATCTGCCACTAAGCATTCGCGTTCGATGATGACGGAAAATAGCCCATGATGGTCGATATGCGACCACAACAACTGCTTCATCGATTCATACGAAATTGTCAAACTGCAAAGTGAGGCGGGTGATCACGACGGGCTGAGTGACTTTTGGACGTGAACAACAGATTCACCCTCCGTCATGCGATGGGTTGGCGAATTGAATGACATTTGCTATCAATGTTTTTGGTTGCGGAGCGAGCGACTGCGAGTTAACGCAGTGTGTCCAGGTGTCATAGAAACGCCGATGAACGAAGAGTATCGAAACGACGCGAAAGATAAAACCTTCTTAAACTCCATGCAACCGGTTGGTCGAATTGGACGTGCGGAGGAAGTTGCATCGACAGTGCTTTATATTTGCTCCCCCAACGCAGGTTTTGCTACTGGAACCGAACTAAGTGTTGATGGTGGAATTGCGATTTGACATTCATTCAGAGTGGCAGCTGCAACGCACCCACAAAGGGCTAAACTGAAAATACATCGGAGAAACTACAGCCACTCTACTTTCTTAGTTCCTCACTTCGTCGAGCGCCTCAGGAGGTGGGTGAGCTTAATCGTTAGACCCCAATAATTTATCAATCAAGTGAGTGGCAAGACTTTGCTGCATACTTTCAGGGGTGTTCGTGGAATGTGTATCACCGGTTTGGCGGCCACCACGCGCTTGGCGACGGGTTTCGGTATAGGAATCGAAGCGAATCACCTAGTCAGGATGCTGACCTCTAATTCCCGAATTCGGCAGGATTCATGTTAGCTCATCAACTGTGAAAGCGTTGTACTCCTGCTGGATCGGCCTAGCAGCAACCAGCGTCTTCCCTAGGCCGCAAGCTTCCCTTCCACATGTGGACGTATCCGTAGCCTAACGCGCATCGCCTTGGTTAGACGTGCCTTTGCTGCTCGCAACCAACCGCCCACGGGTCAAAAGTTGTTCTTGTGGACGTGCTCTCGGATGAGTTCCTTCAGTCGCTCGATGGTCTGCATCTCCGACTGCTTGCTCTCCTCCCAGAACCGCTGGAGTTCTGGGAATTGATTGG
>JANPHP010000193.1:0-23862 GCA_031424495.1 Bacteroidota bacterium
CTTTGCAGGTTCAGTTCCAATGCCGGGCTGATAAAGTGGCTCACGCCGGCACCCGCTTGCGCGGCAGCGGAAAACACCAGCGGGCTCTCATATTGTCCCCTGAAACCGACCTTGGTAAGGTCAAAACACTGCCCACCCATGAGGTAGGGCACAAACTTGTGACTACCAAAGCCATCCTTGGGCAGTGCAAATTGCACAGCCCAACCGATATGGTAATCGCGCCGAATGATGTCGCTATTTCCCTGGGATTGAATGAGGTCAAGAAACCATTCCGTATTCACCCGCCGACTCACAGATAACTTGAAATGCCCTCCAGCGCCCAGCCCCACAATGCCCTCATGCCCAAAGACATTCAGGCTGTTGCGCATGCCGAGGCCAAATTTGCCGCCTTTGAAGTCGGTCGCTTGTGCAGACAAGCCAACGGGGCTTGCCATCAGCAACAGCAATGCCAGCCAAAATGCTGACTTGCCTAGCCGATCACGATGCTTCAAAAGTCTTTTTGTAGCCTGCATAAGCCCTTCAGATTGGTGAAATCAATTCCGGATCAATGCCAAAGCCGCTTCCAAATTGTCGACGGGCAATTGGCATGTATCATTTTGGCAAACATAAATCATCGTTTTTCCCGCGACGAAGCGCTGCTCAAAAAGCGGCAATTGCCCCTGCGCTGGGTTTACGGCAGCAGCGAGCACTTTGTTGGGGATGTTATGGGCTTGCATGGCCTGGGCAAAGGTCATTGCCTCAGGTCCAGTAATCACGATTTCCTTGAAAGGGCGCAGGAACTTGAGCATCAAGATCGCCCAATTGCTGTAGCCGCCGCCATAGCGCGGCATGTCTTGTTGCACATTTTGCAACATGCGGGCCGCGCGATCCACATAATCTTGGCGTTCCAACAGGTGACCAAGGTCATGCAATACGTTGGCGATGATGCTGTTGGATGCGGGGATCACATTGTCCATCAAGTCCATTTTGCGGGCGATGAGGGCCGGGTCTTGGTCGGATGTGAAGTAGAACAACTGTGCATCGGCGTTGTAGAAATGCGCGATGGCTTGCTCGACGAGTGCTTCTGCGTGGCGCAACCATTGCTCGTCAAAGGTGACTTGGTACAAGGCGGTGAATGCCTCAGCGACCAAGGCATAGTCGTCCAAAAAGGCATTGATGCTGGCCTTGCCGGCCTTGAAATTGCGCATGAGGCGCCCATCGACGATGAGGCGATCCACAATGAAGTGGGCATTGCGCAAGGCTGCCGCGCGGTAGCGCTCGTCCCCAAAAGCACGAAACGCATCCACGCAACCCTTGAGCATCAAGGCATTCCAAGAGGCCAAGACTTTGTCGTCGAGTCCCGGGCGGATGCGCAGGTCGCGGGCATCCATGAGGATGGATTTTGCAGCTTCAAGCCTTTTCAAAAAGGCATCCTCACCCAGCCCACGGGAGGCGGCAAAGGCGGCCGGCGACTGTCCCATGATCAATATACTGTTGCCATGCTCCCAATTGCCCTGCTCGGTCACTTGGTAATAAGCACAAAACCAGCCGCTGTCATTGCCCAGCAAAGCGTCGATCTCAGCCTTGGTCCAGACATAAAATTTACCTTCTACACCCTCACTATCAGCATCCAAGGAAGAATACCATCCGCCTTCGGGAGACAACATCTCACGCTCCATCCACGCAAACGTCTCGCTCACCGTGTGCGCATACAAGGCGTCTGCACGCTGCATGTGGGCCTCGGCATAGAGGGAAATGAGTTGCCCATTGTCGTAGGTCATCTTCTCAAAATGCGGCACTTTCCAGATTCCATCGACCGAATAGCGCGCAAATCCGCCGCCGAGTTGGTCATAGATGCCGCCCCAAGCCATTTTTTCCAAAGTGACTACGAGCGCATTGACCGTCTCTTCATTCCCTGAAAAATGGCTCTCACGCATCAAAAAAAGCCAATTGTTGGGCATCGGGAACTTGGGTGTGCGCCCGTAGCCGCCCCACTTTAGGTCAAAGGTCGTGCGCCATGGTTTGAGAATGGATTCCAAAAAATCCAAGGAGAATGGCTTCTCGACCGCAACCGGCGTGACGGCGTCCATTTTGCGCACGGCATCGGTGAGCCGCTCGGCATAGCCTTGGGCCTCATCGGGATTGCGCTGCCACAACTCGGCGAGCTGCTGCAAGACATCCATCCACTGCAACTTGCGAAAGTAGGTGCCGCCCCAAACAGGCCTGCCGTCGGGCAATGCGACACAGTTGAGCGGCCACCCGCCGCTGCCGGTCATCAATTGCACGGCATCCATATAAATCTGGTCGATGTCGGGCCGCTCCTCGCGATCGACCTTGATGCAGACAAAATAGCGGTTCATGACCTCGGCCACGGCCTCGTCTTCAAAGCTCTCATGCTCCATCACGTGGCACCAATGGCAGGCTGCATAGCCCACCGAGACGATGATGAGCTTGTTTTCCTGCCGCGCCTTGTTCAGCGCGACCTCTCCCCACGGATACCAATCCACTGGGTTGTAGGCGTGTTGCAACAGGTAGGGGCTGCTTTCTTGTGCGAGGTTGTTGGGGGAATGCTGCATCATAATCTTTCAAAAAATGCGCCCTGCACCGCTGTCAAGATCATCTTGCGCAAGCGGCGCAGGGCGCAGGCTATTCAATGGGAACAATTGTCAAGTATAGCGTTGGCGGGCGACCTCGGCGAGCACGATGCCGACAGAGACGCCCACATTGAGCGACGAAATCTGGCCAAACATCGGAATGCCCACTTGGGCGTCGGCTGAGCGCACGATGCGCGGGGTGATGCCCTTGTCTTCAGACCCAAACACCAAGCACATGCCGCCTTTGAGGTCGGCCTCCCACAGGGTGGCCGATGCCTTCTCGGCGCAGGTGATGATGCGGATGCCAAGGTCTTTGAGCATGTGCACCGTGTCTTGCAGGTGATGCACGCGGCAGACGGGAATGTGGTTCAGCGCGCCGGCGCTCACCTTCATCGCGTCTGCATTGATGCGGGCGCTGCCCTGCTCGGGGATCACGATCGCGTGCACGCCGAGGCACTCAGCCGTGCGTGCGATGCCGCCAAAGTTGCGTACGTCGCTCACTTGGTCGATCATCAAGATCAGCGGATCGACCTTGCGGGCCTGCAGCCCGGTGACGATGTCTTCAAGGTTCATGTAGGCGACGACAGCCGTGTAGGCGACGACGCCTTGGTGGTTGCCATTACGTGACAGGCGGTCGAGTGTCTCTGCGGGAACAACCTGCACGGGCACGCGCATCTCGCGGGCCTTGTCATAGACGTCATTCCGCAACTCGCTGTCGAGCCCGCTCTTGAGGAGGATTTTGTCGATCTGCCGACCGGCCTCCATGGCCTCCATCACGGTGCGTGCACCGTAGATCATGTTTTTGGGCTCTTTTTCGGTCTCGGGTTTGCCGCGACGCTCAAAGTTTTTGTTGCCGCCTTCGGGCCGACCTTGGGCTGCGCCACGGTCATTGCCGCCACGACCTACTGGTCTTTCTGGACGGGTAGCCTTGCCCTTATCGGCAGGCTTTTTGTAATCATCGTCCCACTCATCTGGCGCTGCCATATTCAATTCCTTATTCAAAAAAATGAAACAAAAATGCAGGATTGGGTACTTGTACCGCAATCCTGCATTTGAAACTATGCTATTTGATCAGGGTTGCGAATCCTGAACTCCTGAATCTGATGCAGGCGGTGTCGGCGACTGCTGCGGCATTTCGTTGGGCTTCTTACCGCCCTCAGGTTTGCCATTTTGCTGCTTCAACTGCTCGATCAGGGCTTGGTATTGCGGATCCTTGGTGTCAAGGAATGCAATCTCTGCGGCACGCTGCGCGGTTTTGAGGTCGCCAATCTTGCGAGCCTCTTGCATCACAAAAGGCACAGCACTCATGAGGCGGTCATACTCGGGCAGCTTGTTGTACTCGGGATCGATCAGGAAGTAATTGACCCAAGCCTCTGCCTTGTCCAGCACCTTGTTGAAGTTTTGGGTGACCTTTTCCTTGTTGTCGATGCGGCCCCAAACGGTAGCAGCGAACATCGGATAGATCACGTCATTGCCACGCGACTTGTCAGAGATGCTGTCGTCGGCCATTTGCAACAACTCGCCAGCTTTCTTCTTGAATTCTGCGATCTTCTTCTTGTTGGATGAGATCAAATCGTTCAAGCTGTCAGCTGAGATCGGCGTCGTGGAGATCATTTGCTTCATCGCATTGTTTTGCGCTTCGAGGCAATCAGACTCATCGACAAACGAATTTGCGGCGCGGAAAATCATGCTCGCCATGTTGCCGACGATGGTGCGACGAATGTGGTCGTCGAGGTACATCGTGGTGTCGCTCAAGTTGCGGTAGCGGAAGGTGTGCATGAGCAAGTCATAGCTGATGTCTTTTTGCACGCGACCTTGGCGACCGTAGGGATCGGTAACTGGGCAAGGCATTTTGGTGAAGTCGACCGGCACGACGCGATTGGCGAGGCCCTCGACTTGGAACCAAGGCTGCAAGCCGATGTAGCTCGATGGCGGAATGGTGCTGCTGAAATAGATTGGACGCTCCCAGCAATTGTTGGCGTTGGTCATGAGGATATCCAAGATGAGCCAATCTTGCTTGAGCAAGTAGGCGTTTTCGCCGCCACGGGTGGCGATCGGCCACTTCAACTCGCCCGACAACATGTAGGGCTTGTATTCTGGGAGCACGGTGCCGTTTTCCAGCACACATTTGCGGTCGATGGGCAGACGCACGATGTCGCCACGCTTCCATGCACGGTAGGCATTCACGTCGCCGATGTAGTCGGCTTGCACGGCGCTGATCGGCAGCGGTGGCGAATCATTGCTCTGCTTGCGCATTTGGTCGATGTACCAGTCGGTATTGAGCAAGCTCAAGTTCACGACACGCACGTCGGTACGGATGCCTTCAACTTCTTGCAGGTACCAGAGGGGGAAGGTGTCGTTGTCGCCGTTCGTGAAAAGGATGCCGTTTTTCTTGCAGCTGTTGAGCAAGTTGAAAGCCGAGTCAGGCGCGACAAATTGGATCGAGCGGTTGTGGTCGTCCCAGTTCTGGGCAGCCATGATCACAGGGGAGCTCAAAGCCAGCATGGAAATGCCCATAGCAACGGTCTTGGGCAGCTTGGCCATGTCGCGCAGCAAGTCATAAAGTGCAATCACCGCCAGGCCTATCCAAATCGCAAAGGTCTGGAAGGATCCTGCATAAGAGTAGTCACGCTCACGTGGCTGCGCTGGAGTTTGGTTCAGGTACAGAATGATCGCAAAACCCGTGAAGAAGAAGAGCAACATGATGCTCGTGGCATCTTTGGCATTGCGCACAAACTGGTAGACCATACCAAAGAGGCCGAGGAGGAGTGGCAGCAAGAAATAGTGGTTTTTGCCTTGGCTATCGAGCATTTCTGATGGCTGACCATCAAAGCGACCGAATTCAAAACCAGACTCTGAGCGCATATCTTGCACGTCGCCTTCGCGACCTGCAAAGTTCCACATGAAGTAACGCAGGTACATGTGGCGCACTTGGTAGTCAAAGAAGAACTTCATGTCTTCGCCAAATGTCGGGCGGTCATCAGATGGACCTTCGGAGCCACCACGCTTTTTCACGTAGTTTTTATAACCATACTCGCCGGTATAGTGACCACCTTGAGGAGAATGCATCCTTGGGAACCACACCTTGCCATTTTTGTAATCGACATCTTGCTTGTAACCCGACCAGAGGTAGCGATTCTCGATGCGGCTGACCTCCAAAGTTTTGGTGTTGATTTGAATCTTGCGTCCATCGGCAAGTTTCGTTTCAAAGTTGTCGTCGACATTGGCGGCGGGGACATTGTAATCCACGGCCTTGCCTGCTTTGACGGCAATCATGCCGCCATCGCCGAGCTTGTAGCTGCCATCTTGGAGGATGCGAGGCTCCTTCACGTTCACATACGACTTGCGGTCATAGTTCACGACTTGGTTGCGTGGGTCGGTTGCGTCGTTGTAGCGCACACCGCGCAAGAGTGGCGAGTCGCCATATTGCTCACGCTTGAGGTAGCTGATCATGGAGGCGATGGAACTCGGATCGTTTTCATTGATCGGGGTGCCCGCACCTGCACGGATCACAATCATCGTGTAGGAAGAATAACCCAAGACAATCACCAACATGCTCCAGCAGACGGTGTTGAGGATCACTTTCAATGGGCTGTCGACGCCGAAGAATCGATTGCCAAGAGCCTTGTTTTGAGTGATGACGAGTCCACCGATGAGGACGGTAAATGCAAGTATCATGAATACCATAAGGCCCGTGCCGAATGGAAAGCCCATACCGGTCGTGTTCGCAACGCCTGCAGGTGCGTCCATTTGCTCAGAACCAACCATCCACCTTTCAAAGAACCAAGCCACCTCGACTGATTGCTGAATCAAACCATACTGGATGGCAGCCAAAATGACAACCGAGATCGCAAAAGTTGCAGCAATGCCTCCAGGAGTGATTTTAAACTTGCGGAAGTAATACACAAATGCCAGCATCGGGATCGCCAACAAATTGAGCAAGTGGGTGCCGATGGATACGCCCATCACAAATGCGATCAAAATGATCCATTTGAGGTGATCCTCCTCGTCAGCACGCGCCTCCCATTTGAAAATGAGCCATACGACAGCAGCCGTGAAGAATGAGCTCATGGCATACACCTCGGCCTCGACGGCGTTGAACCAAAACGAGTCTGAAAATGTAACCGTGAGCGCAGCAACCAAACCCGCGACCATGATCACCAAGGTGTCAGGCATGGCGAGTGCATCTTTGCCAGCGTTCATGAGCTTCTTGGCCAAGTGGGTCGTGATCCAGAAGGTGAACATCACGCAAAATGCGCTGGAGATCACACTGGTCATGTTGATCCACCAAGCCACCGTTTCAGGTGACTGGGCAAAGAGCGCGAAGAAACGGCCCAAAATCAAGAAAAACGGCGCTCCTGGCGGGTGAGGCACTTCGAGCTCGTTGGCGCAGGCGATAAACTCGCCGCAGTCCCAAAAGCTGGCTGTCGGTGCCATCGTCATGTAGTAAGTGACAAGTGCCACCACAAATGTGAGCCAGCCAAAGATGTTGTTGATCCTATTGTATTGCATTTTCCTTGAAATTGTTGCCTATTCAGAGGGCGGCCTCAAAGCATGGGCTGGCTACGCTTGCTGTGCAATGCGACACCAACCCTAGGCGTGTATTAAATCCGGATGTAAGGGTAATTGGGTGTGTGATAAACGTCCTCGTAGAGTTCGCTTGCGTCTGGATAGGGTGACTCCTCTGCGAAGCGCACGCTTTCTTCCACGACCTCCTCGATGCGGGCCTCAATGGCCTCCAACTCGGCTGCGGTGGCGATGTCATGCTTGTAGATGTATGCCCTGATCTCCAAGATCGGATCCTCGTCCTTGTAATGCTCCAATTCTTCCTTGGTGCGGTACTTGGCGGGGTCAGACATGGAGTGGCCTTTGTAGCGATAAGTCTTCATTTCCAAGAAGACAGGGCCATGGTCGGGCTGGCGCACAAGTTCGACAGCCTTTTTCATTTCTTCATAGACGGCCATCACAGACATGCCGTTGACTTGCCAGGAGGGCATGTCATAAGCCGAGCCGAGCTTGTAGAGTTCGGTTACGTTGGATGTGCGCTCGACCGATGTGCCCATTGCGTATTCGTTGTTTTCAACGACATAGATCACGGGCAGCTTCCAGGTCATTGCGAGGTTGAATGCCTCGTGCAATGCACCTTGGCGCGCAGCGCCGTCACCAAATGCGCAGACGGAGATGCGTCCGTCGCCGGTGTATTTGCTGGCGAAGGCGAAGCCGGCGCCAAGCGGAATGTGGGCGCCCACGATGCCGTGGCCGCCTAGCATGTAATGCTCTTTGCTAAACATGTGCATGGAGCCACCCTTGCCCTTGCTGGAGCCGGTGCGCTTGCCATACATCTCGGCCATGACCTGATTGGCACTTACGCCACGGGTCAGCGCCATGCCGTGGTCACGGTAGGCCGTGATCAGGTAATCGTCCTTGTGAATCGCGGACTCGATGCCCGACGATACAGCCTCTTGGCCGATGTAGAGGTGGCAAAAGCCTTTGATCTTTTGCTGCATGTACATTTGGCTGGCCTTTTCTTCAAACCGGCGCTGCAGCATCATTTCTTCATACCAGTGCAGCAGCAATTCCTTTGAGTAGGGCTGGGCCGCCTTCGTCTTCGTACTTGTCTTAGCCATTCGGATTTCGCGATTTCATCAAATGAGCGGCCAAATTAATCATTTATTTTAGAATAGTGGCAATGCGAAGGTGGTTTGACTGGCTTAAAAAGGCTTAACAATGTTGAAGAAAGCGAAACGAGCCCCTTGCACTTCTAGACGACCACGGCAGCAAGGCTACAGAGGCCGATTAGGATTCTTTGTGCTGCCATCTGATATTTGACAGCACGTGCCCGTCGTGCGCTACACCCATGAAATCATCGATGAAAACCTTCGCGTTTCGCCTGCTCCCCGGTCAGGACCTCAAAGCCGAACTGATGCAATTTGCCAAGGCGCATCGGCTGCAAGCCGCCCTCGTGCTCACTTGTGTGGGCTCGCTCACGCAGACAAGCTTGCGCATGGCGGGCCAGGACCTGATCAAGACCTGGAGCGAGAAGATGGAAATCGTTTCCCTAGTCGGCACGCTTGCCGCCGAAGGCGTGCACCTGCACCTAGCCGTAGCCGATGGTGAGGCGCGCACTTTTGGAGGCCATCTTGTGGATGGCTGCCTCATTTATACAACTGCTGAAATCGTCTTGGGCGAGCTTGAAGACCTCAAATTCATGCGAACGGTTGATTCAGCGACGGGCTACAAGGAGTTGGAGATTGGTGATCGGCATGGCAAATGAAGGTGTCAAGGAGCTAAATCGCGCTCCAATGCGATGGATCAGGCTTCGCGCATGGGAGCAATTCAGGGTCCTGCATTCCCCCACCCCACCCAAAAAAATCAGCCAAGACAGAATTTGCAATTGAACCTCCGAATTTTCTTGGATATACCTGATGAACAACTGATTAATGAAGCAAGTGAGCAAGCCGCCAAAGAAATTTCCAGCATCTTGGGAACGCGACTGAAAGCGATAGTCCATCGAGTTGCATTCGCTTTGGCCAGACAGTCTCAATCGATCGGCATGCTAGGCCTTCTCAAAAACTCCTTTCCAAATCCAAAGCTCCCGTCTATCTTTGCAGCGCATAGGTAGCAAGTGCTGTAATCGTGCTTGCTTTAAAAGGGAATCCGGTGAGAATCCGGAGTAGTCCCCGCTGCTGTAACCCTGCTGCCTTGATTGGCAGTTTTCGGCAACCACGCCACTTCTCGCTTGCGGGAGGGAAGGCGCCGAGACCAGGGAAGCCAGAAGACCTGCCTGCGCAATTGTTTGGTTCATCGCTTTCGGGAGAAAAGCTGTGGAGCCGCCCTAGGGGTATGCCTCCGCGACTCGTCGTCCCATTTTTTCATTTATTCAACGACAGCATTGCTATGAAGGCAAGGTTTACAATTTTTGTTTGTTTCTGCATGATGATCCTCGGCCTGCAAGGTCTTGAGGCACAGTCACCCAACCAAGTAATCATCGCCAATGGTGGCGTTTTCGGCTCCGCCAACATCGTCACGATTGCATCCCTCGACATCGCTACAGGGACTTACATGGTTTTCGATTCGTTCCCAGCCAGCTCGGTACAGCATGTCTTGATCCATGACCAATTCATCTATGTATGTGCCGACTCGACCGTGATGAAATATGAGCGCTCGAACCATCAGCGCCTTGCCATGGCGCGTGTCTATGGAGCCCGCCAATCGGCTATCTACCAAGACAAACTGATCGTTTCCAAGGGCTATGGTACGCTGCCAGGCTCAGGAGCCGTCCAAATTTTGAATGCATCTGACTTGAGCAATGTGCAAGGGGTGCAAGGCATCATTGGTGACTGCGAAGGCGTTGTGGTGGTGGGTGATACCGCCTATGTCGCCAATCCCGGCCTTTTTGCAGCCTCGACAGGCAGCCTTGCCGTGGTCAACTTACCCAGCGCGAGCTTGACGCGCACCATCGACATGGACACGATGGGCAAAGTCGTGCAAGACCTCTACGCCTACGGCAATGCCATCTTTGCCTTGAGCACCGGCGGTTTTGGCAGTAGCCAAGGCTTCCTGTCTTTGTATGATTTCAATACCACTGCATTCACCCACACGCTCATCCCCGGCTCGGTCGGCACCACAGGCGGCATCGCCAATGCCTTGCTCTACGGCGAATTTGGCGGAAATTTGGCCAGTATGAATGTCAATACAGGTCTGATTGTCAATCCCTCCCTACTGTCAGGCTCAGTCGCTGCAGTCGCCATCGACAGCGTGAACAATGTGATCTACGCTACCAAAAGCGACTACTTCACGTATGGCAAACTCTACAAAATAAGCTTCGCAGGTGCCCTGCTCGACAGCATCGACATTGGCATTTCGCCCGAAGCCCTTGCCGTCGATTACAATTATGTGACCGCTACGACCCCTAGCGCATCCGCAGCGATGAACCTGCAAACCTATCCGCAGCCCTTTGGGGATCAATTGCATGTGGATTTGTTTGGCATGGACGCCGCTGCCCAAAAAATCACGATCTTTGACCTGAGCGGTCGCAAATTGTTGGCCCAAGACTATGTTGGAAATGGGATCGTCACGCTGCAGACCGCAGGCTTGCAAGCAGGTGCCTACATCCTCCAAGTCGAGACCCGCAAAGGCATCGCGACCACCAAAGTGATCAAGATGTAATCTGATGATGAGTCTGAAGCGCATTCATTCCTTGATGTTGATCCTGATTTTTTCGGGCTGGGGAATGAATGCGCTGATGGCAAACGGACTGAACCTTGGCCCAGTGACCAGTGATGGGCGCGCCATAGAGCTGCAAGTCAATTGGAAAAATGCTTGGAACCTCAGCACCGGCCCTGCCAACCACGACGCCGTGTGGATCTTTGCGAAGATCAAACGCGATGGCCGCTGGGAACATTTGCGGCTCTCCGCGCAAGCACAGGAACACAATGCCTTGCCATCCGACCGGCTGGCAATCGATCCAGATCCAGCAGGGCGCGGCGTCATGCTGCGCACGATGCTGGCGGGCGGCGGCGACATGGCGTCCACGCGGCTGCACCTGCAACTGGCCGAGACGATCCTAGACGGCGATTTTGAAATCGCGGTCTTTGGGATCGAAATGGCCTACGTGCCCGAGGCTCCATTTTGGGTGGGCGATGGCGCTAGCAACTTTTGCTTGCGCGATTCGATGACGGGGCAGCCCTATTTTGTGGCTTCAGAAGCGGCGATTCCCACGCATGCCTTGACCTCCAACGGCAGCCAAAAGCCAAATGGCGAGCTCACATCCGCGTTTCCCAAAGGCTACGGCGGCTTCTACCTTATGAAGTACGAGCTGAGCCAAGCGCAATACGCCGATTTCCTCAACCTGCTGAGTCCCGCGCAATTGCTGGCAAGGATGCCCGATTTTCCAGCAGGCAGCAACCGCAATGGCATCATGCAATTCCAAGCGACCAATGAATCGGATCCGCAAAGCAGCCGTTATGTCTGCAATGCGCACCAAGACCTGCTGGCCAATGGTACCGACGATGGCCAAAACCGCGCCTGCAATTGGTTATCGTGGGATGATCTCGCCGCCTACCTCGATTGGGCCGCGCTGCGGCCCGTCACCGAATTGGAGTTTGAGAAGGCATGCCGGGGCCCATTAGCGCCCGTGCCGCTGGAGTTTGCATGGGGCACCGACAGCATCGTCGATGCGAATACGCCGCTGCAGGATGGCATGGCCACCGAAAGCGTCGCCGAGACGGCGACGTTGGGTGCAGGCTTGGGCAGTCACGGCTACGCGGGGCCGCAGGGTCCCCTGCGTTGCGGGTTTGGCGCGCATGGCAGCAGCGACCGCCTACAGGCGGGCGCGGGCTATTACGGGCATGCCGAGCTGAGCGGCAATCTGTGGGAATTTTGCGTGACGACACGAGCCCCTGGCTTGGGTTACGATGGCGCAGTCGGCGACGGCAATCTGTCGGATGCAGGCGCAGCCGACGTGCCGACGTGGCCGAGCGCCGCAGGCGTCGGCTACAAGGGGGGAGGCTGGAACAGCGGCGTGATCCCGGGTTTTAGAGACCTAGCGGTCTCTGACAGATTCTACATCGGCTTGGCATCAGACATCCGGCGGCCAACTGCCGGGGGGAGGGGGGGGAGATGAGTATGGACAAAAACGGTTCGGGTACGGGTTTTGGGTACGAGCGCATTTACGGTTCGGGTAGGGGTGGACGGTGCGGGGTGGGCCTTCCCTCTCGCTCTCACACTCATGCTCACACTGAAAGTCGCTCTCACACTCATTCTCACACTCCAAGTAGCTCACAAACGCATTCTCACGCCCATTCTCGCTCTCACACTCAACCTCACACTCCAAGTCGCTCCCACACTCAAATTTCATTCGCTCAAAACCTAACTGGAATACTCGCATTCCTCATGCTCCTTTCCAGTTTCGCATTCGCCCAGATCCCTTATCTAGGTGGTGTAGGTGATGGGTATGCAGCTACAAAAGGACGGATCACGGTCATGGGCACCGAATGGGCGCGTGTGTATCCGAGTCCTGTCGTGCGGGGCGAGGATCTGCGGGTGGTGGCGACCGGAGTGCAAGACGAATTGACGGTGGATGTTTATGATGTGCAGGGCAGGTTGGTGCTGCGCTGGCAGGACTATGATTTGATTGGGACACAATATGTCGATTTGCCCACCCGATCGCTGGTTCCTGCTTGTTACTTGGTGCGGGTTCAGACCAAGAAAAAGACATTCTCCCAAAAGATAATCGTATGGCGGGAATGAAAATGATGCATCGATTTGCTGTGATGGCTGTGCTTCTGGTGCTGTCATGGACGCGCGCATTCGCCCAAGTCCCTGACAGTGTGCCGCATCAGCCCTTGCTCGATACCCGCATCGATGATGGAGCGGTACACATGATTGCTCCCATGCGGACCATGACCATCGTCGAGACGGAATATGCTTACAGCATCAAGGGCGGCAAGGTTTGGGCTGCAGATTCATTGCAATTGCAGCAGGCCGCGACAGGAAACGTCACGCAAGTCCTTGAAATGGTTCCCTCGATGAGCCTCAAACGCTACGCGCCCGGCGGATTGGCGACGCCTGCTTTTCGGGGAACGGGGGCTGGTCATACGCAGGTGTTTTGGGAGGGAATGCCGCTCAACTCTGCCATGCTGGGGCAGCAAGACCTGGCGCTGGGTGCCGGCAATCTATTCGCTGGGGTGCAAGCCTACTATGGGGGCAGCTCGCTCACGCTGGGGAGCGGCGGCATCGGTGGCGCGATCGCCTTGTTTTCTGGCGGGCACATGCGTTACCCTTATCGGCGCGAACTGCGCTTGCGGCAACAGTTTGGGTCTTGGGGAAACTTGGGCAGCAATCTAGAATTTGATATTTCAAAGAAGCAGTTCTATTCCAGCACGCGTCTATACACCCAAACCGGGAAGAACAATTTCACCTTTTCCAATACCACATTGCCCGGCTCGCCCCGGCAGCAATTGGCGAATGCGGGGATTTTCCAGTTCGGTGGCATGCAGGATTTTAATTTCGCCCTCAAGGAAAATTACTTCTTCGCAAAACTGTGGGTCCTGCAATCCGACCGTTCACTGCCCCCGACGATGGTCACCACCGATGCTGGCGAGTCCCAAGCCGACCAAGCCCTGCGCGGACTCTTGGGCTGGCATCGCCCGACGAGATTTGGATTGGTGTCCGTGACGGGAGGGCATTTCATGGAGTGGATGGATTATCGCAATCCTACCGCACAATTGATTGCGGTTTCTCATGCTACACGCACGATCGGCGATGCGCTATTCAAATTTGATACGCCCAAGCACAGGCTCGGGATCACGCAAGCAGGTCTGCGCTATGTACACGACCGCGCATCGACCGATGGTTATATTCATGGCGCGCAGCAAAATCTGGTGAGTGCCATGGTTCGAGGGGAATGGAAAGCACGTGACGAAAGGCGCTTTCTCAGTTTGCTCATTCGCCAGGAAGTTTATAGTACCAATTTGTCTCCGATACTGGCTTACCTCGGCGGACGTTTCAAGCTCTCCTCCAGTTGGAATCTCAGCTCCAATTTGGCGCGCAACTACCGCTACCCCACGCTCAACGACCGCTATTGGATCCCGGGCGGCAATCCCGATTTGAAGCCTGAGCTGAGTCATTCCGCAGAGATGAACCTGAATTGGCTGCCGCGACCCCGCCGCAGGGAGGATAACCGTCAATCTTTTTCCGTCGGGGGATATTACAACCATGTAGATGATTGGATCTTGTGGGTGCCAGGCACAGGCGCAGTATGGCATCCGGAGAATGTGCGCAAGGTGAATGCATTGGGCATCGAGGCGAATGCTTCTTTGGTAGGGCAGACGCCGAGAAGACGACTTCAATACCAGTTGCTCGCAAGCTATACCTACAATCAGAGCCGCGATCAGGATGGCTACCAGCTGATTTACACGCCACAGCACCTCGCATTTGCGCGCCTGTACCTGAAATGGAAGTCGCTGGACTTGCAGTATTTCCAAGATTGGAACAGCCGCCGCTACACGGTCGCCGACAACAGCGCCTTTGTCAAGGGCTTCACGACGGGCGACCTGACCCTGGGTTGGCGGCGGCAAATAAGTACGCGGCTGGATATCAAGCCGATTCCGACTTCTGATGGAATCACCGCGATCGCCCAAGGTACGCAATTCAAGCAGGGCATACTCGCTGTTCAAGTCGGCGTGCGCAATATCTGGAATGCACAATTTCAGACCGTGGCTTGGCGGCCCATGCCTGGGCGCTCGTTTTTTGTGCGCTTGGAATGGACACTTTCACGTGGGGAACGTCTGCTATGAAACGGATAGAACGAATGCGATGGGTTGGGTTGCTGCTGGTCTTGGCCATTGCGGCCTGCAAGCCAGATCCAATTCCCGAGCCGATCGACATCGATTACGAGAACGGCATTTTGCTCGTGAACGAAGGCAATTTTCTAAGCGGAAATGCCAGCATGAGTTTTTTGAGCCGCGCGAGCGACACCGTCGTTCATGATGTATTCCAAGCAGAGGTGGCTCGCCCACTCGGCGATGTCGCGCAGAGCATTACGATCATCGGCAACCGCGCCTATGTGGTCGTGAACAATAGCGGCAAGGTCGAGGTGCTCGACCTGCCCAAGCTCACGAGCGCCTGCGCGCTCACGGGTATGCAATCTCCCCGTTACCTGCTGCCCATCGGCAGCAGCCGCGCCCTCGTGAGTGACCTGTACAGCAAGACGATCCATGTCGTGGACCTCGCCAATTGCACCGTCACCGGCAGCATCGCCACCGGCGGATGGACCGAGGAAATGGCCCTTGTCGGCAACCGCGTCTTCGTGACGCAGACGGGCACCGACAAGTTGCTTGTGATCGACGCCAATGCACGGACCCTGACCGACAGCCTCTATGTCGGTCGCGAACCCAACAGCCTCACCGTCGATCAAAACGGCAAGCTTTGGGTTTTGTGTGGGAGCGGGCTCGGGCAGGCGCAGCCGCGCCTCGTGCGTGTGAGCGCGGATTCGCTCGCGCTCGAGGCTGCATTTACATTCCCCAGCACCCAAGACGCCCCGAGCAAACTCTGCATCAACCCCGCTGGCGACCGCCTTTATTTCATCAACGGCGGCATTTTTAGCATGGGCATCGCCGATGGCAGCTTGCCTGCGCAGGCGAGCATCGCCAAAGGAGCCCACAACTGGTATGGCTTGGACATCGATCCGCAAACGGGAGCGATCTACGCCACCGATGCGCTCGATTTTCAACACAAGGGATTTTTGTACCGATTCTTGCCCGGCTCGACGACGCCTGCGGCTTCGTTTCAGGTGGGGTTGATTCCTGGGGAGATGGTATTCTTGCCTTAAGCACCCTGCCGAGACAGCATTTGCCCCAGCCAAATACCTGCAAAACACAAGGCCACGGAGGCCACGACATACAAGCCTGCAAGCCAGAATTTTCCATTCGCCAGCATCTCTACCGACTCCAATCCAAAGGTCGAGAAGGTACTGAATCCGCCGCAGAAGCCTGTTGTGATGCCGATTTTGAGGAGCGGCGAGATGTTTGCTTTTTGCGCTACGAGGCCGGCTACAAATCCCAAGATCAAACACGCCAATAGATTGCTCAGCAACGTTGCGATTGGAAATTCCATTGCCCAGCCCTCAAACGCCTTCCCCAATCCGAAGCGCGCCAATGAGCCCATGCCACCACCGATGAAGACCGCGAGCCATACCATGTTTACAACAACTTGGCTTGGATCATCGTGTGTACCGTGCCGCCCAGCAGCACGTCTGTCTTGGTCTCAACCGTGTGGCTTTGGTAGTGGCCTGCGGTATCAAATAGCACGGAAATATGCACCTCAAAATCATACAAGGCGCTGCCTTTAATGATGCTTGCCTCTGCCACGAGCAATTTGTGGGTATTGGGATCGACTTGGAAATGTTGCACCCGAAGCTTTGATTTTCCCTCCTCGCCCGGTTTCACCTTGGCATCGATGCTCGTGGGAGTTACCGCCACATCCATATAAGGAGACACGTAGGGATTGTCGTAGGCATATTCAAAAAGATGACCAAACTCGGCGGGATTCATGGGAATCGTCGTTGAGGCATCTTTGGCGAGTCCTGCAATGCAATCGAGGTCAAAGATTTTGGTCTCGGTGGTTTCCTGACCGTCCTCAGCAATTTCCTTCACCGACTTTTCCCAACGCAGATCGGGGGCGCAGGTGCTTGCCATTTGGTTCCAAAACATGGTTTTGTATTCCGCGAAGCTTTGGGCTTGCAGGGCTAGGCTCGCTGCTGCGAGGAGCAATAGAAGTGCGGCTTTTCTCATGGATGAACGAGGATCTCGCCGGTCATTTCTGGAGGGATCGGCAGGCCCATCAGGTGCAAAATGGTGGGGGCGATGTCGCCGAGCTTGCCGTCTTTCAAGGTGAATGCGGTATTGACGCCAGCAGGCTGATGCAAAATAAAGGGTACCAATGCGGTCGTATGGGCAGTATTGGGGCTGCCATCGGGATTGATCAAGCAGTCGGCATTGCCGTGGTCGGCGGTGACCAAGGCATAGTAGCCGTGACTTGTTGCAGCCTCCACGACCGCTTGTGTGCAAGCGTCGACGGTTTCGCAGGCCTTGACGGCGGCCTCAAACACGCCGGTATGGCCCACCATGTCGGGATTGGCGAAGTTGAGGCAGACGAAGTCGACCTCGCCTTTTTCGAGCTCGGCGATGATTTTGTCGCGAATCTCAAAGGCGCTCATTTGCGGCTGCAAATCGTAGGTCGCGACTTTGGGGGATGGGCAGAGAATGCGGGACTCGCCCACAAAGGGTTCTTCGCGGCCGCCGTTGAAGAAAAATGTGACGTGCGGGTATTTTTCCGTCTCGGCGATGCGGATCTGTTTTTTGCCGTGCGCGGCGAGGGTCTCGCCGAGGCCCATCTGGATATTGTCCTTTTCAAACAGTACTTCGACACATTTATATGTGTCGTCGTATCGGGTCATGGTGACGTAGTGCAGGGCCATTTTGGTCATGCCTTGCTCGGGAAAGTCGCGCTGCGTGAGGGCGGTCGTGAGCTGCCGCCCACGATCGGTGCGAAAGTTGTAAAACAAGACGGCGTCGCCTTCTTGGAGCAAGCCCACCGGATGCCGGTCTTCGACGATCACACTCGGCGCGATGAATTCGTCGGTGACTCCGGCGGCGTAGCTCGCCGTGACAGCGTCTTTTGCCGAGGCAAAGGCTTGGCCCTTGCCGTGACGCAGCAGGTCATAAGCTTTTTGCACGCGGTCCCAAGCTTGGTTGCGGTCCATCGCATCGTAGCGACCGATCACACTTGCGATCTTGCCCACGCCCGTTTCAGCAATGGCAGCCTCCAAGGTGGCGACATAACCCAGACCACCTTTGGGGTCGGTGTCGCGACCGTCCATAAAAAGATGCAGGTACACGGGCGGCAGGTCCTTTTCCAAGGCAAGCAGCTTCAAAATACCCGTCACGTGGTCGATGTGGGAGTGTACACCGCCATCGCTCAGCAAGCCTAGTAGGTGCAGTGGCTTGTGATTTTCCTTGCAATAGGCCAGCATTTCCTTGTAGACAGGGATTTGGGCAAATTCGCCACTCGCAATCGAGAGACCCACACGCACCAACTCTTGGTACACGATGCGTCCCGCGCCGATGTTCATGTGGCCGACCTCACTGTTGCCCATTTGCCCAGCGGGCAGGCCCACAAGTTCCTCGCTCGCATGCAGGCGTGCATGGGGGCGCGTGCGCAGCGATGCGTCGTAAAAAGGGGTGTGTGCGGCATCGATGGCACTGACCTTCGGGTCGCGAGCGATGCCCCAACCGTCCATGATCACCAGGATTACTTTTTGGCTCATACTGCAAATTTAGAATAAAACCCGTCTTGGGTGGCGAACCATTGCTAAACTCGCTGAAGGGGCTTGTGTTTGTAATTGTGGCGAAATCGATGCTGATTCTGCGAAAAGAAATGGATCGTGGGTGAGGCATCGGCGAGGCATCGCTTGATATACCGTGAATTTTTCGTTTCTTAGCTAATGAATTGGCATAGAATGTGTGATGAATTCAGCATTATGAAACACTTGAAAACATACTCCGCTTTTTTGCTCTTGATCGCGCTGTTGGTTTTTGGCAACTCCAAAGCCCAAGCCCAAAGCACGCCCGATGAGGCGTTTGGCAAGATTGCAGCCGCGATTCAGGCGGGTAATGCTGAGGCATTGTCGGCCTTTTTGCAGACGTCGGTGGAGATCACCTTGCCAGGTGCCGACCAGTCCTATTCAGCCCAGCAGGCGACGTTTGTCCTCAAGGATTTCTTCGCCAAAAACGCCCCCAAATCCTTTCAGGTGATCCACAAGGGCAATTCTGGCGCCACCAACTATGCTACGGGTACCTACAAAAGCGGTACCGGCAGCTTTGACACCAACATTTTCCTGAAAAATGTCGACGGTGTTTTCAAGGTATCGCAACTTCGATTCGAAGCCGAATAATCTGTGTACAGAAATAGCAAGAGGCCGTCCAAGTTTTGGACGGCTTCTTGCGTTATAGCCATTTTGATCAGTCAAAATCCCAGCCTCCAAGCTTGGATTCGCAAAAAATAATCAGAACTTGTTGTGCGGTGACTCGTCGGTGATCATCGTTTCAAAAGCGTGAAAGATTAAAATGACTGCGAATTACAAGGCTTATCTCGGGGAAGTGCTGGGCACTTTCATTTTGCTCATGTGTGGTTGCGGCGCGATTGTCGTGCATCAGGAGGCGCAGGGAGCCGTCACCCATGTCGGTATTTGCATCGTCTGGGGCTTGGTCGTGATGGCATTGATCTACGGATTGGGTGAAGTTTCGGGTTGCCACATCAACCCCGCTGTCACAGTCGCGCTCAGTTTGGTGGGCTTGTTTCCTTGGAAGGAAGTCCTGCCCTACATTTTGGCGCAGGTCGCAGGGGCTTTTCTGGCGATTTTGTGTTTGCAGCTCATGTTTCCCTCGAATGCAGGTTTGGGAGGCACCTATCCGTCGGGCTCGGCCATGCAATCTTGGATGCTGGAGCTGTTTCTCACCTTTTTCCTCATGCTCACGGTGCTGCTCACGACCCAAGGCAAAAAAGAGTCCTTGATCAGTATGGCCCCCATCGCAATTGGCGCCGTGGTTTTGTTGGAGGCGCTTTTTGCCGGGCCGATCTCGGGGGCTAGTATGAATCCAATACGGAGTCTTGCGCCTGCTGTGGTGGCGGGTAAGGTTGGCGATGTCTGGGTTTATCTTACGGCTTCGCCTGTTGGGGCTGCGTTGGCTGCTGGGGTTTGGCGGGTTTTGAGGTGAGGGCTGCTGCGTTGGCTACACGTTGGCACTGTCAAGCGATAGCGCTACCTTTGGCGTAGCGAATTTTAAACACGCATAGATTCAATGGAAGCAGTAAGAGAGGCGATGCGATTGATGGCTGAGTTGGAAGCGATGCGCCCGATCGGGCCAGAGCAGGAGGCGCGCATTCTTCAGAAATTTCGGTTGGATTGGAACTATCATAGCAACCACCTAGAGGGCAATTCGCTGACTTTTGGGGAGACGAAGTCGCTACTGTTGTATGGCATTACTGCACAGGGCAAGCCGCTCAAGGACCATTTGGAGATGACGGGCCACAACGAGGCGCTCAATTGGGTGTTGGATATCGTCAAAGGCGGGCGGCCCTTGACGGAGAGTTTTATCAGGGAGCTGCATCAACTTCTACTGAAGGAGCCTTACGAAGTAGATGCGATTACACCAGACGGCAAACCCACCAAACGCATGATCCAAGTCGGGCAATACAAGTCCGTCCCCAACCATGTAAAAACTGCCACCGGCGAAATCCATTATTTTGCCACGCCTGAAGAGACACCCGCCAAAATCCATGACTTGATGGAATGGTACCGTGCACAACGTGAATTGCCGGAGACCAATCCTATTTTCTTGGCAGCCCTGTTTCACCACAGTTTCATCAACATCCACCCCTTTGACGACGGCAATGGCCGCACAGGCAGGCTGCTGATGAATTTTATTCTGATGCAATACGGCTATCCGCCCGTCATCATCAAGACCGAAGACAAGAAGAATTATTACCGCGCCTTGCAGCAAGCAGACGGCGGCAATACCGATGCCTTTGTGGACTACATGACCATCAATTTGGTGCGGTCACTCAACATCATGCTCTCAGGTGCGCGCGGCGAGTCGATCGAGGAGCCCGATGATCTGGACAAGGAATTGGCTTTGTTGGAGCAGCGTTTGAAGGGAGTGGGGAAGAAGGCAGAGGTTTTGAAGTCGAAGGAGGCGATGCAGAGGGTTTGTGCGGAGTCGTTTTGGAAGCTTGGGATGAAAATCATCGAGCAACAATCAAAGTTCAAGGGCTACTATGCTTTGTTTAGTACTGATATTTCAGTCAGCAATGTTAATCCCGGAAGATTCAAATTCGAGGAGACGTTTCGCGATGATTTCTTGAAATGCCTCAATGATTCAGTTTATAACATTCAGGCTTATTGCAGGTGTAATGCTTTCCGACAAATCGGAATGGGTGAATTTGGCTTTGATTCTGGCTTTGAATTCAGGTTTGGGCAAGCGGCTTATCGCGTTCTCGTTCAGGAAAAAACGATCTATGAACGTGGCTACGCCGAGCAATTGACCGATGCAGAAATCGATGCAATCGCAAATAGCGAAGCGCAACGGCACCTCAAATTCATTCAGGAAAAGTTGGATGCTTTTGATGGGAAGACAAGCGAATAGTTAACCTCTGTATTCCCCCGCGACGCCAGAGGCGTCCCATCGATCGGCGTGGCGGCCGGAGGCCGCCGCCTCAATCAAATCCGATTCGTTTCCCGCAGCTCTCGGATCCGATTTCTCACCTCTACAATAAACAAACTCCCGCTATACGCCTTCAGGAAATCGATGTAAAGACGCATCGCTTTCTCTTTGTCTTTGTAGCTGTAGTCGTAAATCTTGGCTTTGGTGTAGAGGGCGTCGTCGCCATAGATGTCTTTGCCGTGCTCGGCGATGATCTTGTCGAGGTAGGTGAGCGCCTTGTCGATGTTGTTTTGCTGGAGGTAGATGTTGGCTTTTTCCCAGAGGATCTCATCGGCGAGGGTGTTGCTGGGGAAGGCGAAGGCGATGCTGTCGAGCAAGACCAGCGCCGGGTCAAAGTCGCGCTGATAGACCATGAGCTGCGCCTGCGCGAAGCGCTCCATCGCGTAGGTGCTCGTGTCCATGCCGACATTGTCCTGGATCAGCAAAAAGAGCTTGATGGCATCGTTGCTGATGTCGTTGCTCGTATTGTCCTTGATGGTTTGCAGGCGGGCTTTGCTGTATTCAAAGTCGCCTTTGAAATAGCTGAGCCGCCCTTGTTTGTATTTGGCTTCGGCCCCGATTTGGCCTTCCTTCCAAGCCTCGGCGACCTCGTTGTATTTGAACTTGGCGCGGTTGTAGTCCTTTTGCATGAGCAAGACGTCGCCCATGAGCAAGTTCACTTGCGCGAGTTCTTGGGGCTTCAGTTGCTGCTGCGTGGCGAGTTCCAGCTCGGTCATCGCGCGGTCCAAGTCAAAGAGGTAGAAGCCCAGCAATTTTGCCTTGCGGTACATGGCATCAAAAAAGACAGGTCGCCGCCCAAATTTCGCAAAGAGTGCATCGTAGGCATTGACCGCCTCGCGTATGCCGGTCGTGTCGACGGGCAAAGATTCAAAGGCTTCGGCCTCGCCATTGACGGCTTTTTCTTGAAAGGCGCGCATGAAGTAGGGCGATGCCTCGTGGTTTTCGATGACGTAGTCGAGAGCCTTGTTGCTGAGCTTGTACTGCTTGTTGTTGCGAAGGGTCTGGGCGTATTGGAACACGCGACCCCCGTCTTCATTGTTTACCTTGTCGATGCTCTTGCACTGGACAAGTGCCTCATAAAAGTTTTCCGTAAGCACATAAAACTCAAAGACGATGCCCCGCAGACCCAAGTCCTTGGGGTATTTGTTCACGGCATCGAGCATCACCTTCTCGACAGGCTCGCGCGATTGGTCGTTCACGAGGCTCAAGATATTGGTGCGGATATCGCCGAGCAGGGAGGGATTTACATAATACTGCGCCAAATATTCCTCTGTCGCCAAGGTAAATTCACCCTCTTTGCGGTAGAGGTAGGCGATCTCCTGGCCAAAGATGTATTTGGATTTCAGGGTCTTGCGCCCCTGCTGATACACACGCACTGCAAGCGGGTACTTGCCTTGATCTGAGAGCCAAGTACCGGCCTCCGAAAAATCATTCTCAGCGACGAGCCGCTTGTTGATCGTTTCGTTTTCGATGTTGTCGGCCTTTTTGAATTCACCAGCGAGGCGGTAGGCGTCGCCCAAGACAAAAGGATAGACAAAGTCGGTCGCATTACGCTTGACGGTCTTTTCCAAGAAACTGACTGCATCTGCGTATTGGCTCAACTTGTAATTGCAGTCGACGATGCGCAGGTTGTAATTGCGGTTGTCGGGCTCGTCTTTTTGCAGCTTTTCAAATAGATTGAGCGCATTTTCATACTCGGCATCCTGAAAATACTTCTCCGCCAAGGCTGGCTCGCCCGATTGTGCAAGCAGCCAAAATGGGAGGATCAAGCCCGCCAAGAAAATGAAGCTACGTCTCATGCGCTATTTTTAGGGTTCTACGAGAAAACCGTTCAAAAGGTCATTGAAAAATGCGAGGTCTTCATGAACAGCGCCAAGAAGACCTCGAATATGCAATCAAAAAGACGCCAAGTTTAGGCGCCAATCATTTTCCGATAGTCGGTAGCGTTCATCAGGTTGTCCCTTGATGCGCCATCTGCAATGCGGACTTTGATCATCCAACCATCGCCATAAGGGTCTGAATTCACCACTTCAGGCGTATCGTTGAGGCCACCATTGACTTCAATTACCTCACCGGCGATGGGCATAAAGAGGTCAGACACCGTCTTTACAGCCTCTATCGTTCCGAAAAGGTCATGCTCGTCCAAGGATTCGCCCAGGGTCTCGACCTCGACATACACAATGTCTCCCAATTCGCCTTGGGCAAACTCTGTGATTCCTACGGTGGCAACATCACCACTGATTTTCACCCACTCGTGGTCTTTGGTATAGAGCAAATCTGCTGGATAACTCATATTCTCAGGTATTAATTTCTGAGAGCGAATCTAAGTTTTTCTCCCAACATATTGGAGCAGAATTTGCAGAATTTTCGGAACCAATAGGACTGTCGAATTTTGGGGTGGCTAGGCATTCCCAGCAGTTGGAAATACCCTCCAACGGAGTCATATTTCTACAATTCCCGTTCACTAAATGTTTTTGATCTCGTAGGCACGCGATGCATCGCGT
>JANPHP010000194.1:0-9651 GCA_031424495.1 Bacteroidota bacterium
ACCGGGTATTTGGAATGTGACTTATACGCTTTCTGGCAGTTGTCAGGCGCAGTTTACGCAGACTGTGCAGATCAGTGCTACTGACTCATCGACCATTTTCAGTTACTATCCTGATCACCATTGCCAATCTGATCCCGATGCGATTCCATTTGTGCTTGGGGACTCGTTGGGGAGCTTTGTTGCGGGGGGTGGTATTGTTTTTAGCAATACTGATTTGGGGCAGCTTGATTTGAGCGCGATGCAGCCGGGGGGGCCTTATATCGTCTACTACGACATCGACAATCGATGTGCCATCGATGTTCAGGATTCGGTTTGGATCGATTTACCTGATGATGCTGCTTTTGGCTATCCGCAGGCGAGTTACTGCGCTGGTGAGGTCAATGCCTTGCCTGATCTGGTTTCGTTTCCTGGAGGCGTGTTTACGGAGGTTACAGGCAGTGTGGTATTTGCGGACTCAGGTACTGGGGAGATCGATTTGGTGCAAAGTGTTGCTGGAGGACCTTACTTCATTTCTTACACCACGGCGGGGCCGTGTCCTGAGACATCCACACAACAGGTGACGATCTTGCCTAAGCCGCTTGCCGCGAGCCTTATCGTGTCGCCTGATACGAGCTATTGCACTGGGCAAAGCTTGATGCTACAGGCTACCGCGGGAGGGGCAATTGATTGGCGGTGGTGGCTGAATGGTAGCTTGCAAGCCTTCACCGATGACATGCTGATGCTGGATGCTGAATTGACGGGCCTTGACAGTGTGGCGGTGGCTATGGTGAATGCGCAGGGGTGTAGTGATAGCCTTTCTGTGGTCTTGCGGGGATTGGCTGCTCCTCGGCTCACGACTGCTGTTTTGAGGGCGGAGACCAATGCACTGGGCTTGTCTACTGTGGAGTTGCAGGTGGCTACTGATATTGCGGGGACATTGGTCGAATGGGAGGCTGATGGCTCGAATCTGCGGGACATTGGGCCTGATGCTGGGAGCTTTGCGGCCTTTGGGCCTGGGTCGCCTGTGGGGTTGTCGATTTCGGCGGGGTTTGTTGCGCCTTTTGAGCTTGGGCGGCTTAGGGTCGTGCTGGTGCCGCGCAATGCTGCTTGTGCTGGGTTTGCTGATACGGTGGTCGTTGCTTTGAGTCCTGATACGATGCGCGTGTTTGTGCCTGAGGTGTTTACGCCGGATGGGAATGGGAAGAATGATACTTGGATGATAACGTGGCTTGGGGGCGTGGATCCTGGGGATTTTACCATGCAGTTGTTCAATGAGGCGGGTGGCAAGGTGCATGAGATGGATGGATTGCGGCAGGATTTTGATGGGGGTTCACTGCCGGATGGGGTTTATTGGTGGGTTTTGCGGGATATGCAGGGCCGTGACTTGCAGGCTGGGGGATTGACTATTCGGAGGAAATGAGTCGGGATATGCATCCTATTGTCAGCGAAACGCTTGAAGCTCATCAAGCCATGGTGGCCAATGAAGATGGGCTGGATGAAAGAGTCGCCTCGTTTATCCGTGCCACTTGGAAGCAGGACGGGTCGAGATTGAACCGCATCAGCCGTTGTGGCGGATGGTACCTGGAGGAATTTGGCGGCAAGCTTGTGCAGTGCTGTATTGTGCGGCTATTTACTCGGGGGGAATCCTTGAGGCTGCAAACCGTATTGAGGGAGTATGCGATACGGTGTGATGATTTGAAGGGTGGGGTTTTTGAGGTTAAGGAACGGGGGTGATGCTGAGGGGTTGCGCGTTGGCAAAAATTAGGTGGGTTTTCTAAGCTCAGGCAATTGCATGCTGTTGGGGTCACTTCGTTTTGCTTTTTGGCCCTTCGTGAATATTGACGGGGCCGGGTGCCTTCTGGTAAATAGAATGCCCTTGATACAGCTCCGAAGCTCCTCAGCAGGTGGGAGTCGGTGGTATCAAGGGTAATTGGTGACAAGCCGCCACGGTATGTTGCCGAGGATTGTAACAGCACTTTTGGCATTGGATTGGCTGTATCGCTAATTCAGGTTCAGTGCCCCCAAAGTGTATAGCTATTTCAGGACGATACCCATCCACTACCGCCGGTTTGATATTACATTGAAATCACTGACAGTTCCCCAAAAAAGGAAAACGGCCAGCTTTCACAGCCAACCGCTTCCTTTTCATCCAGAGCAATAATCCCGCTGCCGCATCTTGCGGCACGCGATTTCATCGAGTCGAGGAGATCAGCAGACTCAGACCAGCGCAAATCAGCATAAACGAGGCTGCCGCAGCTAGGCGGTCAGCATTTTTGCCATGCGCGCGCACACAGTAGTCCTTTGTGCAAACCTCCACTTGATTGCTAGAATAAATCACACGATTTACGATTCTTTGATTCATAACCTTTCAGATAAATTCTTACTTACACTTCATTGGTTTACATTGTGTCCGGCAACTATGCGCATGGCATTTGCCATGTCGGGCACCAAATGCCTCGCCAAAGTGCTTCGCATACAGAACCTTGGTAGCCTCAAAAGCATCGACGAGGTTTTGGGCGTCTTGGGGTCCATTCATCCCGAAGTAGGGATAGTGGTGGAGGAACTGGCCAAACACGGCATCACAATCCCTCACATAAGACATCGTGTCCAAAATGTGCTGATGCCAAAAGACATCCACCACCTGATTGGGCACAATGTCCTCATTTGGGTAGGCCAGTTTGAGGGCCAAGAAGCGGCGATACTCGAGTTCAGCCTCCAGGCATGTCTCGACATCCCAACCTTTCCCCTCCTCAGGGTCTTGAAGCTTGCGCTTCACCATCTCAAAATCCAATGCTGCGACACTCCCTGGGAGTTCATTCAGCTTCACTTGAATACTAAACATATCAAAACAACAATTCAAAATTTGCAGAAGTATTGATTCTTAGACTAAACTGCATAGCCCGCATGTTGCCTAGGCGTTGCAAGGCCCCCATTCCCACCACTTTGAGCGCCCCTACGTCCCGCTGCGATTACAAACCCGATAAGGGCAATGATTGCCAGCACGAGTACCAGCATGACCGCCAATACTTGTTTGCTTTCCGGCCGTCCATAGCGCAGGTAGTTGGCCAGTGATTCACAATTGAATTGGAGCAAATGGTATGGCCTACCCATGACTTTCTTTGCTCGTGCAATCAAGGATTCCAGTTCGGTCGGTCCACCTTCGAACCGTTCGACTTTTTGCACCTCCCGATAGTCTTCGGCTACCTTATCCATCGAGATCAAGGCGACCCCTGTTTCCGGCAAATTGTGAATGGCCCATTCAGGCGTCAAGACGATGATGTAGTGTACAAGACCCTTCAGTCCGCCCTTAAACTCCTTGAAGCGACTCACAATCGTATCGCCAGGTTTCAAATTATGATAGCAGTAATATTGTTCTCCAACCATTTCCGTTTCTCTTATTGAATAATCGTTTCACCAAAGATACAAGGGCAATTTGTGTTTCACAAGAGAAACGATTGTTTCGTTAAAAGAAGTTATCAACACTTGTTTCACTAGAGAAACATCCCGTTATTTGTGTGAAAGAAAGAACTATGAGCTTAAATACCGCCCTATTGGCCAGAATGATAAGGGAAAGGCGAGGGGGGATGGGTTTGCGGGAGACCTGCATACAGATTGGAGAGATCAGCGCCCCCACACTATCGAGAATAGAAAACGGCAAACAGCCAGACGTCGATACGCTTTTGCGAATCTGCAAATGGCTTGAGGTGCCTGCCGACACATTTTCCTCTTCCGCTGCATCGAGCGAACAAAATCGCAGAGAGCAGATCGTGACGTTGCTGCGCGGTGATCGCGACCTAGATGCCCCCACAAAAGATGCGCTCCTAAAAATGATTGACCTTGCATACAACAACCTGCATCATTGATTGGGAATGAAGAAGCCGAAGAGAAAAGCGTCCCCCTTTCGAAGGGGCTTTATCAAGGAGTGCGAAGATTACGCCCACCTGTATCGTGAAGATATGGGCATTGCAATTCATGAGCCCCTACCTGCATACAAACTTGCCGAGAACATGAATATCGAGCTTATTCGGTTTGAAGATTTTCCGCTACATCAGTCTGAAATTGGTTGTCTCCACAATTCTATTTCTGCCGCAACGGTTCGCAACAAGTTCGGCAAGCCATTAATTCTCTATAATGCAAGGCATGCCGATGCTCGCACCGAGAGTAACATCATGCATGAAATTGCGCATCTTATCCTTAATCATGATACCGTTGCGATGAGTTCGGCTACCTATGGGGAAGCCTCAAGGCATTACGATTCACAGATGGAATTGGAGGCCGAGCGATTAGGAAGCATTTTGCAGATTCCCACTTTGGGTCTCAAAACCCACCTACGCCAAGGAAAGAGTAAATCTGAGATTGCATTACACTTTGGCGCAAGCGAGAAAATGGTATTATTTCGATACAACACATCGGGCTTCTTAAGGCAGCGTCTCTTCCTTTCTTGATATTCCCAGTATCAATCGTTCTTAGGAGGGCAGTTACACCCATCAAAATTTCTATAGCTCTTCAATAAATCCTTTCACGGCAGTGATTACACTGCCTGCGGCAGGTTGCGGAAAATAGGATCGTCTCGGCCACTCATGGAGGCAAGTTCAAATCCACAAACATGCACACTCTCAGTCCCACCTCCAATTTGGTGAAGTCCAGTAGGCGGCGGTTAGCGACGCGAGGCTACGTGGGGGTGTGGGTTTTCTTGGTAACTTGCGGGTTGAATACTGGGAATTTACATGTCTGAGGAATATAAAAGGGTTTTGGAGCAGCAGTTGTGGAATATCGCCAATACGCTGCGGGGGAAGATGAATGCGGATGAGTTTCGGGATTATATCTTGGGCTTTATCTTTTACAAGTACTTGAGCGAGAAGATGGCGCTGTTTGCGGATGGGATTTTGAAGGTGGACAAGCTCAAGTTTCGGGAGATTACTGCTAGGTCCAAGGATGCTGCGGAGTTTCTGGCGGTGATCAAGGAGGAGGCTTTGGAGAAGCTGGGCTATTTCCTGCGGCCGGAGGAGCTGTTTTCGGAGATTGCTTTGCGGGGGATGGGGGATGCCGAGGACCCGGATGCGCTGGATGAGACTAAGACGAATTTCATTCTTGAGGATTTGCAAAAGATCTTGATCAATATCCAACTCAGTACGATGGGGACGGATAGTGAGGAGGATTTTGACAATCTTTTTGAGGACATGGACCTCAATAGCACGAAGCTGGGCAAGACGCCGGAGGCGCGCAACTTGATCATCGCGAAGGTACTGACGCATCTGGACAAGATCGATTTTCAGCTGGATCAGACTGATACGGATGTGCTGGGCGATGCTTACGAATATCTGATCGGGCAGTTTGCGAGCGGGGCGGGCAAGAAGGCTGGGGAGTTTTATACGCCGCAGGAGGTGTCCAAGATCCTCGCGAAGCTGGTGACGACGGGCAAGAAGAAACTCAAGACGGTGTATGACCCGACCTGCGGGTCGGGTTCGCTGCTGCTGCGCGTGGCGCGGGAGGTGCAGGATGTCGGGAAGTTTTATGGGCAGGAGATGAACCGCACGACCTATAACCTAGCGCGGATGAATATGATCTTGCATGGCATCCACTACCGTCGGTTTGATATCAAGCAGGAGGATACTTTGGAGAATCCGCAGCATGCGGATTTGCAGGCGGAGGCGATTGTGGCCAATCCTCCTTTTTCTGCGCAATGGAGTGCAAACGCGCTGTTTATGAGCGATGACCGGTTCAGCCAATATGGCAAGTTGGCGCCTAGCAGCAAGGCTGATTTTGCTTTTGTGCAACATATGGTGCATCACCTTGCGGAAAATGGGACGATGGCGGTGGTCTTGCCGCATGGGGCTTTGTTTAGGGGTGGTGCTGAGCAGCACATACGCACCTACCTGATCGAGAACAAAAACTATCTGGATGCGGTGATCGGGCTGCCGGCCAATATCTTTTATGGCACGAGCATACCGACTTGCATCTTGGTTTTCAAGAAGTGCCGCGAGCACCCTTTTGATGTGCTCTTTATCGATGCGAGCCATGATTATGAGAAGGTGAAGACGCAAAACATCTTGCGGGCTGCGCATATCGACAAGATTGTGGACACGTATCGGGAGCGCAAGGAGATCGCCAAGTATAGCCACCGTGCGAGCCTGGCACAGCTTGCGGTGAATGATTACAACCTCAATATACCGCGCTATGTGGATACTTTTGAGGCTGAGGAAACGATCGACATCGATGCGGTTGCGCTGGAGATACGGCGGTTGGATGCTGAGATGCAGGTGATCGACGCGAAGATTGCGGACTTTTGTGAGGAATTGGGGATCGAAATGCCGTTTTGATTATGGGAAAGGAGATGATGGTGCCTGCGTTGCGGTTTCCGGGGTTTGAGGGGGAGTGGGAAAGCAAACAAGGCGATGAGATTTTCTTAAGTCGACGGACAAAAGGCAGAGAGGGTTTACCGATGTATTCGGTTACGCTTACAAGGGGAATGATCCCACGTGACGCTCTTGAACGTAATATTGGGGAAGATGCTGAGGACAATCTGAATCTGTTTGTTGCCAAAGGGGATATTGTTTACAATATGATGCGGATGTGGCAGGGGGCATTTGGATTGGCAACCGTAGATTGTATGGTAAGTGGTGCCTATGTTGTACTTGAGCCAAAGGCAGGGGTTGATTCCAAGTTCTTCGTGTACAATTTTGGAAGGCAAATTGCGCTTTACTTTTTCACATCCTACTCATACGGCTTGACGAGCGATAGGCTACGGTTATATTCTAAAGACTTTGCTCAGATCAAATTTGCAGTACCCACTTTCCCCGAACAAACCAAAATCGCGAGCTTCCTCTCGGCGGTGGATGAGAAGCTGCGAGCCCTGAAACAAAAGAAGGCTGCGCTGGAGGTTTATAAAAAGGGGGTGATGCAGCAGTTGTTTTCTCGGGAGTTGCGGTTTAAGGATGTGGATGGGGAGGATTTTCCGGATTGGGAGGAGACTATAGTTGAAAAGAATGCAGTAGTAAGTGCTGGCGCAACTCCCAACACCTCAAAACGTGAGTATTGGGGCGGGAGTATTAGATGGATGAATTCTGGAGAGCTTAACCAAAAAAGAGTTTACGAAGTTGAAAACCGCATTACTTTGGCAGGCTTAAAAAGCTCAAGCACAAAATTGTTGCCAAAAAATTGTGTATTAATTGGGCTTGCGGGGCAAGGAAAAACAAGGGGAACCGTAGCAATAAATTTAGTTGAATTGTGCACTAATCAATCTATTGCAGCAATATTGCCCAATCCTGAACGATTTATTGCAGAATTTCTTTACCATAATCTGGATTTTCGATATGATGAACTTAGAAGCTTGTCGAAAGGAGATGGGGGAAGGGGGGGCTTGAATCTCAACATAATTAGGTCTATCAAAATTGAGCTACCGTCGTTAAGTGAACAAACCAAAATCGCTGAGTTCCTCAGCAGTCTTGACACCAAGATCCAAGCCACGCAGCAGCAGATTGAGCAGGTGGAGGTTTGGAAAAAGGGACTCTTACAGAAAATGTTTGTATGAAGAAGACAAAATACAGAGAGCAATACGACAATATTATCGATCTGACAGACAAGAAAAGTAGGGGAAAGCTTTTTGAGACGTTAATACTGAGCATCTTGGATGATGCGGATATCCTCATAAATGAGACGTTTAGAACCCTGGGAAACTCCCAAGAAATCGATGGTGCAATTGAAATCAATGGACGAATATTTTTGATTGAAATCAAATGGGAAAGGACTGAAACATTAGCCGCCTCCAAGCTTTTTTCCTTCCTCGGAAAAATCAATTCCAAAATGGAAGGCACGCTTGGAATCTTCATCTCGCACAATCACCTCAAAGAAGAATTTGTGAAGGCAGTCAGAAATGGCCTTCGTCAAAATTGCATTCTGATCCATGGGGAAGAGAATATCCATAACATCATCGATGGGAAGGTGAATCTGAAGGACTTCATCTGGTATGCATTCCAGAAGGCATCCATGAAGAATGTTGCGGAGGTATCAACCGCAGAGTTTGCCAGCATACCTAGCAAGAAAGAGCTCGCAGGCAAAATAGAAACCAAGAAGCCTTGGACCAAAATCTATGAGAAGCTCGTCGATAGGGGATCGGGCAAAGGCTTCGAAAATTTCGTGCGGGATTTCTATGAAGTGGGAAACGACATCCCCGAAAAGTTTGTAAGTGCACTTCCTGCCTTGGACTATACCGCTTGGACGTCTGACAAAATTGAAGCGATTCGTAAAGTGATCATCGAAACTGAGAAGGAGAAGTACATTCGAGCTTGGCGGTCGAAATTTCTGGGTGAATTTTGGGACAAATACTCATCGCGAGCAGTTCTTGATCTGATGCCAACAGTTCAAGATTTCAAAAAGCAAACTAGAATCAAAATTATCGAAAAAATCACCTCCTCCTTCAATGGCGATTTTGAAAGGGAGAACCAAGCTTCGAGGATTTTCAAAAGATTCTGGGCCGTTTTTTCAGTCGAAGAATTTGTCCTACTAGCGAGAAAATACCTTGAAATACACTTGGATACGTTTCGCGGAAGCAGCTTTGACCAAAAACTATTTGCCCGTGACTTGTTTCACCAATTGCAGAAATCGAAAGTTGATATTTGGGATGAATTTGACGGTGAGATTCGGGCGCAATTGTCTTCGTACCTTGACGATTGGACTATTTTTGGCGGCGGCGGCTCTACCGTCGAGGAGGAAAGCGAGTTGGCTTCAAAGACTTGCTATGGGAAGATGAAAAAACTGTTTGAAGGAGAAGAGAAAGTGGAAGTCTTGCAGAGGCTGCAAGAGATTTACATGAAGCTTAGAAGCGAATAGGTATTGAAATTGCGTCCTCTACAGAAAATGATTGTATGAAAGAATCAAAAGAAGAATTTATCAAAAATGAAGTATGGATGCTGTCGATTGCTGCGGCCTTCCAGCACATATCAGTCTACAGCTCGCCAGAAACCAAGGGTCGAAAAGAGCTGCGGGAAAATCTCAAGCACTTCGTACAAGGCATGGTGGAGCAGCAATATCGAGTCTCCGTTCCCGGAGGGCAACACCTTAGGAATATTGAGAAAATACAAGCAGAAAGCGAGAAATGGAAGGAGGCGAATCTGACATTCGACTTCAGTTTTGGCGTAGCACAGAAGCTGCTGAATCTTTACCTCAAATACCTTTGGTGCCTGGGCCTTCTCGAAAACGATCCACCACACTTTCCAGTGGATAGTATCATCATCAAGGAGTTATCCAAGGAAGGGAAATCCATCCACATGGACAAGCTCGATCTCGACATGACATGGTCTCAATTTGATAGCCAGGAGCCATATTTGCAGGTGATCAACTATGCCAAGGAATTGAAAAAGAAACACCCAGATCACAAGGACAAATCGTTGGCAGAGATTGAATTGAAGCTGTACAAGCGTAGATGAGGGCGGAGCCTATCATCAGTGTCGAATGCCGTTTGCCAACCCTCTGGAGGTGTTGTGTTAGGGTTGGCAAACGACATTTGACAATATTCTAATCGGCTACTTTGCCAGTAAGGACGCATAAAATTTGTCATTTCGACGGGAGTGATCGAGGGAGCGTAGCGACCCGATCACGTAGCGGAGAAATCTAGCGCTGCCAGATACACCTCCCGCTTGCAAACTTCTATTTGCGATTCCCGCCAAGAACGCC
>JANPHP010000195.1:0-11363 GCA_031424495.1 Bacteroidota bacterium
CGTTTGGTTACTGAAGCTCACCGTGTTCAGGTTCGCCGTCGAAGTAAACGCCGCCGACAAGGCACAAGGATAGCCCCCGATATTCACCCTGATCATGAGTTCACGTAGGTTGTTGTCCCTGAAGCCCGACCATGCGCCGCCCAAAACCTCATAGCTGCGCCGCGAGATCGGCCCGACATCCTCTGTCCCTATGAAAATATCAGCGCCGCCCATCATCCAAGCGACGTAAAATCCGCCAGTAGTCACGTTGATGGGGATGGCGTAATTGACGGTATTCCAAGCGCCAACCGTGACCTGCCCAAAGGGAATTGTGTCGGTGCGCAGCAAGGTACCTGGCGCACCGCCAGGGCCATTGTCGGCAAAAATCGAAATGATATAACCCGAGAAACTTGCCGATGCGATAAAAACCTGCATCGATTGGATCGCCGTCGGGTGCACTGGCGGATTCATGTACACACCGACACCGTCATCGGTGCCGCCGCCATTCCATCCCCAAGCATAGGTACTGCCGCCGCCTGTTGTGTAGGTGAGCTGTGCCGTCGGGCCGTTTAAGTTCACCAATTCGATCTCGGATGAGTTGACGTTGTTGCCGGGATTGATGTCGTTTGCATTGTTGCAAGTCACCTCCCAATAATATTGCCCAGCAGTGTTCACGACAGCTTGAGGGCTGAAAATGAGCAACGAATCTTGGCCGGCAGCCATGGTGGACAGCGTGCGGCTGGACGTGTAGAGGGAGGTGAAAGACAAGTTGCGCAGGTTGCCAGCAAAGGTACTGGTATTGGTAAATGAGGTGTTACCGACATTTTTCACGCGGCTTTGCAAGGTGGGAATGAGGCCCATGGGATAAAATTCGCCAGCGTTGCCATTGTTTTGGTTCCAGAGCGGCGTGAGGTCACGCACACTGATGAGGGGCACGGGCGGATATTTGAATTTGATCGCATAGAGGCTGGGCGGAGTCACCTCGCGCCAGCACTCGAGACCAATGGCGCCGGTGCTATTCTCGATGCCCACGATGAGGTCGGTATTGCAGCCAGCACCCTGTGTGAAGATGCCGTTCATGGTCCTATAGGTGAATGTGATGGAGCTGTCGGTGCCATCAAACAAGACCTGAAAAGTGTTGGAGCCATACCAGTCGGGGGTGCCCGCCTGCCACCAAGGCGCATTGTAAAAGCTCACCACAAGGGTGTCTTTGAGATTGCTCCAGCGATAGCATTTTGCTGGATTGGGAAATGCAGGAAAGGACGAAATGAAGTTGAGATCGCTCATGAGTGGCGCCACGTAGTTGTCGCCAGACCCACCCAGTGTGGGTATGCCCGGAAAGCAGCTCGCGATATTGCTCACATTGTCAAAGCTGATCCAGCCATTGGACCCGATGCGAAATGTGCTGTAATCGCCCCAGTAATAGTGGAAATTCCAGTTCATGGAGAATGGCCCCACAGAATTGTCGTCGGCCAAGCCAAGCACACGCACTGTCGGCGTAAAAGTATTGGTGTCGATCCATGTTGGCGTGGGGCCAAGCGGATCATTGGAATCCCGCCAGACATATCCATAAGCATCGGGGCCACCACTTGCGGCATACAAGCCGCTGGACGCCACGATCATGAAGAGCATAGACAGGAGGGTAATGGTTTTCTTCATACGAGTTGATTACGAGTGCTTACTGAATTCGAGGGGATAAGTTAACAATTCTGGCACACAATTCCGAACGATGACGCTGGAAATCTACCTTGCCGATAACTCCCCACCCACCACAGTTTGCATCCGCCGCGTGATTCCCAAGTCCATTTACCCTAAATTCGCAACAAATACATCAGCCATGCGTCGGTTTCTCCTCTCCGCTCTCGCGCTCACACTCACGCTTTGTGCAAACACCGCCTTTGCACAACTCGATCAGCTCATGCCGGTGCCGCTCTCTGTGCAGCCCGCCAAGGGCAAGTTTCGGCTCAAGGACAAATTTGAAGTGAGCATCCGCCAAAAGGAACCCACCCGCATCGATGAAGGGGCCAAGCGCTTTTTGCAGCGCCTCGATGGCCGCACGGCCCTCAACATCCCCGACTATGCGACCAAAATCGCATTTCCAGTCGATGGCCTCAACATCATCGTGAACCGCAACGGCAAGCTGCAATTGCACGAAGACGAGTCTTACAAACTGCAGGTCACGAGCTCGCGCATCATGCTCGACGCCGAGACCGATATCGGGGCCTTGCGCGGATTGGAGACGGTGCTGCAATTGCTCAGCGTGGACGAGGAAGGCTTTTATTTCCCTGCCTGCAAGATCGAAGACGCCCCGCGCTTCCCGTGGCGCGGACTGCTCATTGACGTGTGCCGTCACTGGCAACCCGTGGAGGTGATCCACCGCAACTTGGACGCCATGGCCGCAATGAAACTCAATGTCTTGCATTGGCACCTGAGTGAGGACCAGGGCTTCAGGATCGAGAGCAAAAAGTTTCCCATGCTGCATCAACTCGGCTCCAACGGCGACTATTTCACACAAGAACAAGTCAAGGAAATCATCGCCTACGCTGATGCGCGCGGCATCCGCGTTGTGCCTGAGTTTGACATTCCTGGGCACGCAACTGCTTGGTTTGTAGGCCACCCCGAACTCGCAAGCGCGCCAGGCCCCTACACGATCGAGAAGAAATTTGGCGTCTTTGATCCCGCCATGAACCCCGCCAACGAGACCACCTACAAGTTTCTGGAGATCTTTTTGGCAGAAATGACGGCTCTCTTTCCAGACGCCTATTTCCACATCGGCGGCGACGAAAACGAGGGTAAACAATGGGACAAAAACCCCGAGGTCGCCCAGCTCAAAAAGGACAAGGGCCTTAAGGAAAACCACGATGTGCAGGCCTATTTCAACCAGCGCCTCCTGGAATTTCTCACCGAGGACGGCAAACGCATGGTCGGCTGGGACGAAATTTTGCAGCCTAGCATCCCCACCAACATCGTGATCCAAAGCTGGCGCGGCAAGGAAGCCCTGAAAAAAGCCGCCGAGGCTGGCTATGACGTGATGCTGAGCGCGGGCCTCTACATCGACCTGTGCCAAAGCACGGCCTACCACTACGCCCAAGACCCATTGCCCGCCGAGCTGCAACTCGACAAAAAAGCACAAGGCCATGTACTCGGCGGCGAGGCCACGATGTGGGCTGAACTCATCAGCCCGGAGACCATCGACAGCCGTATTTGGCCCCGCACATGCGCCATCGCGGAGCGCTTTTGGTCGGCAGCGACGGTACAAGACGTAGACGACATGTACCGCCGCCTCCCCAAGGTGAGCCGCGACCTGGAAGAGCTGGGCCTCATGCACATCCGCTACGCAGACGTGCTCATCCGCAGGATGGCGCGCAGCGAAAACACCCTGCCACTGCAAACCCTGCGGGCTGTCATCGGCCCGCTGCAAGGCTACAAACGCCATGGTCAGGGCATCGCCTACAGTACCGAGACACCGCTCACGCGCCTCCCCGACATTGCCATTCCCGACCCGACGATGCCCCGCGAATTTGCCGCCGCAGTGGACCTGCATATCGCTAAGGCCGATGTGATGCAGAGCCTCGTGATCAGAAACTGGCTGGAATTGTTCAAAAATAACCACCACTCGATCGAGCACCAAGCAGAAACGGCTCCGGCCATGCGCGCTGTATTGCCGATTTCCCAGCAATTGCAGGCGCTGAGCGTGGTCGGCATCGGTCTGCTCGACATGCTGGAAAAAGGCGAAGCCGATGCGCAACGCAAGGAAGGTTATCAAAAAACGATCACACAAGCGCGCACACCCGTGCAAGAATGCGAAATCCTGATCGTGGATCCGATCCAGCGCCTGTTTGAGAAGGTCTATGGAAAATGATCCCGACGATCTATCCTGCGTCAAATCATCCGTGAAATTCGCATCTTTGATTTCAAAGTAGCAATCACATGCGTCACAAGGAGCATATCACCATGCACAACACGCCGGGTAACGAGCCTTGGCGCTTGCAGCGCTATGCGATAACCGATCCCGAGGAAATGCCCTTGGCTGCGCGGCTTGCATTCAGCGGAATGAAATATGGCGACCCTGCTGCGACCGCCGAGATCGCGCAAGAGATGGCCCAGGTGCTGCTCGGGCATGCACCCTTGCAGGCACTCATCGCCCAAAAAGGCTGCCTATGGCTCGCCGCAGCGGCCTACGGCGCACTCGAGTCTGCCGCTGCTAACCTCACCAATGCCCTTGCGGAAATCTTGATGGAAGCAGGATGGCAGGTAAATGAATTCAAAATTGAACGTGAAGGTGGCTTTGACCGCACCAATTATGGTACTTTAAGTCCATCCGCCCGCAAAAAAGCCATTCGCCACCGCAAAATCAGCATTACAGATGAGGTTGCTGGCCAATTGAAGGATCAAATCGTCGTAGTGATCGATGATTTGCGCTGCACAGGCACGCATGAACGCGCAATAGCGCAGCTTTTTGCACGGAAAACACAACCTGTGCAAGTCATTTATGGCTATTGCATCACATTTCACGGTGAAATGGAGGCTGTGCAGGAGGAAAAGCTAAACCATGCCAAGGTAAAGTCGCTCAATGACTTGCTGGAATTCATCAAGATGAAAGGACCCGAGCCTTTGTGGAATGCACGCCTTGTGAAATTCATCTTGCGGCATTCAGCCGCCGAATTGGCGGCGTTTTGGCCGGGTATCGGTGGGCTACGCTCACTGGAACTGTATTGGTTGGCGATCAGCAAAGACGGTTATTGTGACATGCCGCCCTTCAGGGAAGGTTTTTTGGCACTTCAACAGTACCGATATCCCGGGAAGCAAAGTGACGTCCTATTGTATCGGATGCGTAGCGAACGTGAAGGCAAAACAGTGGTGCACCACATCCAAGAGCGCGAACAGGGCATCTTTGTCGACGCTGAGTGTGATCACGATATGTCGGAAATGATCTCGTCTTACAGCGAATTCAAGTTTGGGGATATCGGATCCCTCAATTACTTTATTTGGGAATTAACGGATTGTATCATCGATGATTTGCATCCTGGAGGCCATCTGCGGGCGGTTTTTGAGCGGGCGATGGCGCGCGACGAGTTTGTATGCCTCACGGCGCCAGGCGTGCGCAATGTGATCAGCGCGAGCAATCAGCTTGCGCGCGAGGTGGGCCTGCGTGTGAACGCGTGGCTCTCGCAGCAAGGCTTGCCGACGATGGTCATTCGCAGCCTCGGGCGGCTCAGTTCGGGCCGCCCCAACTATGCCCAACTCAGCGCCAAGGAGCGCAGCAGCCGCGCCAAAACCACAGAAACGCTGATCTCCCGCACCGAATACGAGGATTTCCCCTGCCATGTGATCTTCATCGATGATGTCGAGGTGACTGGCGAGACGAGCAATCGCGCCCGCCAAAAGTGCCTAGACGCTGGTGCCCTAAGCTTTCATTCGGCCTTTCTCTTCAAGGTCGACCCGATGCAAGCCATTTTGGATGCGGGCATCGAGCACCGCATGAACCAATTTAAGGTCACAGGCAAGCTCGATGCTGTCGTGGCCGGCATCCTCGGCCACGCCGACTATCAGCCCGTGCAGCGCATGCTGCGCCTGCTCCTGCATCCTCAAAACCACGAGGAGTTGCAGGCTTTTCTGCAGGAGCACGTTGCTGACGCCATCCTGAAAAGGCTCTACCTCGGCGCCATGGCCAATGATTACCTGTGGATCCATGCCCCCGCAAAAGGCGAAAGGGGCGAATATGCCCCTTCAGTTGAAATCATGATCCGAGAAATGCAGCGGCGGAGTATGCTCGGTAGCGATGGCCTGCTGCAATAGCCTCAATTTCCTTCCTACGCTGCCACTTTGCCTTCGACAAAGGTTTTCCAGCGCATGAGGCCATGTTCAAAATCCTTGCCGATCGAGCTCTCCATGCTCACAAAAAGAAACATGATGTTCATGGGCATCTGAAACTTGGCCTCAAAGCCCCACACGACTTTGCTGCCTTCGGGATCGATGCTGATGCGCCAATAGCTCTTGTTGATCGCCTTGAACGGTTTCAGAAATCGCAATTCAGTTTCGATATAGGTAAATGGCTCCAATTTGAGCAGCTCTTGCTCCCCCTGCCCGACATCCTTGTTGCCACGCCACCATGCGAGTGAGCCGATGTCACCGTCGGTACCTCGGTAGCCACGCTCTTGATTGGGGTCACGGTCTGCCCACGGCGACCATTGGTCAAAGTTTTTGAGGGAACGCAGTGATTGATAAGCCTCCTCAGGAGAAAGCTTTGCGACGATCGATCGCTCGACTTTTGCACCCTTGGGTGCCAAAAGCATCATGACGGCAATCGCGACAACCAAAGAGAGCAAGATGTAAACAATAATCATAGCATTAGAGCAGCATTAAAAAGCAAAAGATAAGAAAAATTTGATCGATGCGGTGCTTTTTTGGGATTTGGCTTGCTAAAAATCGCCAAGAATTGAATCTATTATTTGTAATTTGGTGCATCAACATCGAGAAAATGAAACCAGGTATCCAGAAGCTATCGATCGGCCTCCCGATCATTTTGACAATTGCTTGCATTTTTTTGAGCACGGGTTGCAAGAAAGACCCGAGCCCTGCAGGGCGTGATTATTGGCTTCAAATCATTTGGGCAGGTGGCCCCAATGATCTCGACGGCTATGTCGAATTCAAGGAAGGTGGCACCCTCTCGCATCATGACGACACGTCGACCCAAACAGGCACATGGTCCAATGTCGAGGAGATCGTCATTTGGTCACTCAACAATCCGCCGCGCAATACCAGCTTCAGGGGAACCTTCAGCAAAGACAATATCGCAGGGAATATCACAGACGACTTGGGCAGAACGGCGACGTTCCAAGGCTTCACCAAAAAGTGATGCTTTAGACCGCATCTTGCAGCCATGCTGTAAAGGGTAGGTCCATGTCATGCCCGACAGTGACCCCAAACACCCTGCCATGCGCAAGGGTGAACACATTTGGGTGTGTTTCGCCGCACAGAAAAAATGACATCCACCATGAAGCTAGCCATCACAACAGCGCAAGCGAATCTGACCAAGCCTATCGAGATCATGAATCCCAACTGCTAGAATCGCAACGGACAATGCTCGCGACCCATCAGTGGAAACACGCGCACGAGGCACAGATTTCCTATGGGCAGCAGACGGCCCTCAACAAGGAGAAAATGTAGTTTATTGATTTTCAGCTCAATGGCAACAAGGGTGTATTTTGTGGCAAGGATATTTGCTCACATACCCATGATGCGGCTGGCTTGCACAACCTGCCGCGACAAACAAAATGATGGCCGTTACGGCAAACAGGATCTTCTTTTTCATCAGCTCTCTTTCAATAATAAGCCCATAAAAGTAGCGAAAATTCATGAATGGCATTCGATTTTTAAGAATTCAATTGAAATCCTGCCCAACTTTCTTCTTTTACGTGCTTTGTGTGCAATAGGATATCGCCTCCAACGACCGCAATCGAAAATCGCATGCCCCAGATTTTTTAGATTGGAGATTTGTAATGATCTTCACCATAAATCACCTAGGTCGAAGCAATGAAACATATTGTCATCATCGGAAACGGCATCGCAGGCGTCACCGCTGCGCGCTACATCCGCAAGTGTAGTGACTATGCGATCACGATCGTCTCCGCAGAGTCCAAGCATTTCTTCTCGCGCACCGCGCTCATGTATGTATACATGGGCCACATGCGCATGAAGGAAATCACGCCTTACGAAGATGGGTTTTGGGACAAAAACCGCATCAACCTCATCCAGGCCTTTGTGGAGCGCGTCGATACGGTACACCACAAATTGGTTTTGAGTTCGGGCAAAGACCTCCAATATGATGCACTCATCATCGCGACGGGATCGAGCTACAACAAGTACAACTGGCCCGGCCAAGACTTGATGGGGGTGGGGGGACTGTACTCCTTGCAAGACCTGGAATACATGGATTTTTGGACCAAGACCGCCAAGCGGGGCGTGATCGTCGGCGGCGGCCTTATCGGGATCGAGATGGCCGAGATGCTGCTGAGCCGCCATATCGATGTATCCTTTTTGGTAAGGGAATCGAGCTATTGGAACAATGTGATTCCTGCTGAGGAAAGCGCCATGGTCAATCGCCATATTTTGGAACACCATGTGGACTTGAGGCTTGGCACCGAATTGGCTGAAATCATCAGTGATGGCAGTGGCAAGGTCAAGGGCGTGAAAACGAGCAAAGGCGACATCATCGATTGCGAATGGGTGGGCCTCACGGCAGGCGTACGCCCCAATGTGCATTTCCTCAAAGAAAGCGGCATCCACCTCGGGCGCGGCGTGATGGTCAATGAATATTTCGAAACCAATGTGCCCAATGTGTATGCGATTGGTGACTGTGCCGAGTTTCACAAGGCACTCCCCAATCGCCGCAACATCGAGCAAGTCTGGTACACGGGCAAAATGCACGGGGAGACCGTAGCCCTCACGATCACCGGCAACCGCCGAGCCTACCGACCCGGCATCTGGTTCAACAGTGCAAAGTTTTTTGATATTGAGTACCAAGTCTATGGCGAGGTGCCACCGCAACTGCCAGCAGACGAAGATACCCTCTATTGGGAAAGCAAGGATGGCCACAAAAGCATCCGCATCAACTACAAAAAGGAAGGCGGCAAGGTGACGGGCTTCAACCTCATGGGCGTGCGCTACCGCCACAAGGTCTGCGATCAGTGGATCGATGAGGGCCGCAACATCGAGTATGTGCTGCAAAACCTCAAGGCCGCCAACTTTGATCCAGAATTCTTCACCACCTACGAGCATGAATTGCCCAAGCTCTTTCAAGCGAAAACGGGGAAACAGATTCGCCAAAATAGCCGCGGCAGTTTGCTCTCAATGATTTTTGGAAAGCACCTGATTGCAAAACCAGCCACCACCAACACTGCGAAATAACCCTGCTAAAGCGTTGAAATCATGAGTACTACAGTCGATCATTCACTCTCACTCACACCGCCCTCGCAGATGGGCACGCTCGAGCGTGCTGGAGCACTGCTCGCCGGGCTGGGCATATTGGCCTTGCTGGTCGCTTTTTTGGGGGCTTCGCCTTTGAGCCCTTGGCTCATCATGGGTTTCTCGGGTGCATTTGCCGTCTCTGCCGGCATTCTCGCCTCGATCAATCTCAAAAAATATGCAGCCTTCATCGCTGTCTTGGCAACTGCCGGCGTTTTGGGCTTGGTTTTGCTCGCCTTGCGGGTAAACCTCACAGGCTGGCCCATGTTCATCTCGGTCTTTGGCCTCACGGCAGTCGGGGCGAGCATTTATTTCTGGGCCCGCCTGGGCAAGGGGCCTGCTGGCATCAAAAACAACGGCATTTTTCACAACGATGCCACACGGCAAGGCGGCGTTTTGAGCTGGATGCTCGCAATCGCATTTACCGGGTTTTACATCCTCCTCTATTGGTTTCCAGATCAGCTGCTGGGTTTTGTCGCAGCCGCCGACCCGATCTACCAAGCCCTGACCGGCAAGAGCTCGATTTCTGCCGACGGACAGCACGTGACCAACCAATGGTTTTCCTACGGCCTCATGTACACGTTGTCGGTGATCGTGATGGGCTTTCGTTTCATTCTCAAGTATCGCCACAGCCGGTATCAAATCATTCGCACGCTGTCGGTGACCTTCTTCCAATTGATCTTCGCGTTCAGCCTGCCCGCGATCTTTGAGGGGCTCAATCACAAAGAGGCCCAAGCATTTGAACCCGTCGTGCAGAGCTATGTACCGGTTTACAAAACCTATGAGGATGCCAAAACGCCCTATTTTGCCATGAAAGACAGCTTGGACAAGACCAAGTCTGCTGGCGGCGATGTCACGGCTTTGGAGGCTCAGGTGCAAATGTTGGAAGCGAATTACCTTGCAACGCAGGGCGCAGCCAAGAATTATTATGAGCAAAAAGTGGCGCCCTATCGCCCACAGATCAAGTCCCACATATTTACCTATTTCTGGCCCCTCTCCTTTTACAACCTGGAACCCAACAACGTCCAGGACTACATCGGCGAAAAGACCTGGGACGGCGTGCAAGTGCCCCACGACAAACAAGGCGAGGGCGACACCTATCGCCTCGACACCAAGGCTGGCCTCGGCACCTTTGGTTGGGTAGCGATCGGCTTTGGGATTTTCATGAGTTTTGTCGGGGTGGTTGTGCTCACCTACTTCTTTGGGAAGCGCTGGTATTGTTCATTTGTCTGCGGATGCGGGGGCTTGGCTGAGACGGCGGGTGATCCATTCAGGCAGCAGAGCGACAAGTCGCTCAGAGCCTGGCAAATCGAGCGCTGGACGATTTATTCTGTACTCACACTCGTGACCATCGTCACGCTGCTCCTGCTTGCTGATTGGCAACTGGGCCACTTTTTGGGCGATACCCTCAAAAACAACATGAAAAGCGGCTACGGCTTTTTGATCGGCTCCATGTTTGCCGGCGTCGTCGGCACGGGCTTCTACCCGATCCTCGGTTCGAGGGTTTGGTGCCGCTTTGGATGCCCACAGGCCGCCATTTTGGGCCTGCTCCAAAAATATTTCAGCCGCTTTCGCATCACCACCAATGGCGCACAGTGCATCTCTTGCGGCAATTGCAGCACCTATTGCGAGATGGGCATCGACGTGAAGTCCTATGCCCAACGCGGCGAAAACATCGTGCGCGCATCGTGTGTAGGTTGCGGCGTGTGCAGCAGCGTATGCCCACGTGGCGTGCTCAACCTGGAAAATGGCACGACAGACTCCCGCTACAATGGCTTGAACCCAATCTCGATCTCTGTGGAAGAGATCAAGATTCATGCTTAATAAGGGCTGGAGAATGAATTTCGCATACTGATCTGCAAGACTGCGGGATGCTGAGGCTTGGTTTCTCTTGCAGCATAGCACTGCGCAGGCTGCCATTTGCCAAGGCCCGTTGCTGGTCTCCGGCTAGGTGCGCAAAGGTTAACAATTGAACGGTGTGCTATTAAATTGTAAACATCCTCAAAAACCTGCTTAATTTTGGCCGATGCAGCCTAGGATTTTGGTCATAATTCCTGCCTACAACGAGGCCGAGTCCATCGGCAAGGTGGTCGCCGAAATTCCGAAGGAACTCGTTCAGGAAATTGTCGTGGTGAGCAATCGCTCGACCGATGCCACAGAAGCCAATGCCCGCGCGGCTGGAGCGACTGTGCTGCGCGAGGACCGTCGTGGCTATGGCCACGCTTGCCTTTGCGGCATAGCTTATGCCGCTGCCAAGTCACCTGCCGACCGCCCCGAAATCATCGTCTTCATTGACGGCGATCACAGCGACTTTCCTGCTGAGATGCCGCTCGTAATCGCCCCGATCGTGGAGCAAGGTTATGACATGGTGATCGGCTCGCGTGCGCTCGGCGACCGCGAGCGAGGCTCCATGACGC
>JANPHP010000196.1:0-20566 GCA_031424495.1 Bacteroidota bacterium
GCTGGAACTGAACAACCAAATGGATGCTGGACAGAAATTGAAGGTGATCAACCACATCCTCTTCAAAATGGAAGGTTATGGCCCCAATGGCCCTCGTCCCAATTTTCCGCACAACAGTCACCTCAACTATTTGATCGACCATCAGCTCGGCAATGCATCCTCGCTTTCCTTGCTGTACCTGATCCTCGCCACGCAATTGGACCTGCCGATCTCTGGGGTGATTTTGCCCGGGTACTTCATCTTGATTTTCAAGGATGAAAGAGAGGAATTTTACATCGACGTCTTCAACGGCGGGCATGCCTTCAATCGGGCAAGATTGGAGAGCTACCTCAAGCAGATGAATATTCCTGAAAAGACGAGTTACTTCGCCCCGACCTCCAACATCTACATCATTCTGAACCTCATCCGGAACATCGCTAGCGACTATGCCGCCAACGAGAAGTCCGACAAGGTCGCTGAGCTGGAAGAACTCCTAGAAGACATCGACATTCGCTTTGAGATGTGAGCAAGCACAATTCTGGATCAGAATTGCGCCCAGCCGTGCAAAAAACTAGGATTTGATCGGGAATTCTTGGTAGTGATCACGCAGGCACCCCATGCTACGATTGCGGGTTTGATTTGGTAGGCAGGCCATGCATGGCGTGCCTACCAAATCATTTTTAGCCCCACCTGCAGCAGAAAAGACGCAGTTCCTTAAGCTCGCAAAGAGCGGTCCGACCAAGCATCCCCATAAAAATCCCGCAAATTCCACACAGAATTCAACACAAAAATTGATTCTGAGAATCCTTTAAATGCTGCCCAGAATTCAACCCCAGAATTGGTTCTGAAGCTTCCCAAGAAATTCCCAAAAAAAATTGAGTTTTAGAATTCCAGCCAGAATTCAACACCAGAATTGGTTCGGAAAATTCTGAAAATTCTGCTCCTGCACCTCATTCCTCCTCGTCCCCACCGCCCAAATAGACCTCGAGCAGGCCATCGGGTAGGTTGGTAGCAATGGTTTGCGCCTCGCGGTCCACATTGCCTACGATCTGTCCCGCGATCGGGATCAAAACCTCTTTTCCCTGCCAGCGCATCACAATAACGGGCTGCGCTGGAAACTCTTCAACGCGCAAGATGGTGCCGAGCGGACCGAGTTTGCTGTCGACGACGGTAAAACCTCTGATTTCATGGAAATAGAACTGATCGTCGTCGAGCTCGGGGAGCTCGTCGAGCGGCAGGTAGATTTCCAAACCTTGCAATTCTTCTGCTTGATCGCGGGTCATGATATTCTTGAACCGCACGATGGCCATGTTAGGGCCTTGAATGTTAACGTTTTCCACAAAAAAAGGAGTCAGTTTATTGCCTTGCAGCACATAAACTGACTCCATTTCTTCATAGTCATCGATGTCGTCGACATCGAGGTACACTTTGCATTCTCCTTGGAGGGAGTGCGCCTTGAGGATGCGGCCTAGCAGGAAACAATCTTCAATGCGCATTCGACTGTTCTTATTCGCCGTCAGCTTCGCCAGCAGCTTCTTCTTCGGCTTCAGCAGCAGGTGCTTCGGCAGGAGGAGGAGTGTTTTTGGCAATGATAGCAGCTTCTTTGGCAGCCTTTACATCTCCCTCGTGCTTGAGGGCTTCTTGGAGAGCCTTGGCCTTGGCTGCGCTGATGCGGTCCTTCTTGGCGTCGATGTTCTCCAGTTTCTCGGTCATCCAGCGGGTAAAGATGCGATCAACATCCTCTTCTGATTTCCCTTGCTTGATGAGGGCGTACTTCAAAGTGACTCCAGTGTAACGGAGGATAGCCTTCACCGTATTGGTGGGCTGTGCGCCGTTCTTGAGCCATTTGATGGCCTTGTCATGATCGACTTCGATCACGGCAGGGTTAGCGGTCGGGTTATAAGTACCGACTTTCTCCAGGAACTTTCCGTCACGTGCAACGCGCTCATCGGCGGCTACAATGTGATAAAACGGTTGCCCCTTCCGGCCTTGTCTTCTAAGTCTAAGTCTTACAGACATGTGAATTATTAATACTTAAGTCGCAAATAAATTTAAAGAAGGGCAAAGTTAAGGCTACCCGACGAATATCCAAGCAATCCGAAATAAATTTACCATTCCGCAAGCTCAGAAGGCAAACTATCATGGTGATAAAAGAATTCTTCCTCGCGTGACGACACCCAAAAGTGTAGCATTGTCTTGCGTCCTGCCCTTACTTCAGCTTGTTCATCGGCCTTGCTGATGCGTGCCCCATCCCATAACAATGTGTCGCTCAGGGCCGGCAGGCTCAAAATCACGCTGGCATAATCCATCGGTGCCTCCTTGATATCGTGCACCCAGCGGCAATCTTTGCCTTGGCAATCGACATGTTTCGGAATCTCGACGGTACCAGATGCACCCTCCCAAAAAAATTGGTCATTGGACCAGCCGGTGCGCAGCTTGGTTGAGGTTTCCAATATCCCGCTGGGGGGAATGTGGTACTCGACGACGCCGTCATTGACTGGCAACGCAGGCGCATCAGGCTTTTCAAACTTGACTGTAACCCAGCCTGCATACCCTTGAGGAATGTAGAAATGCTGGGCTGGGCGATGCGTGAAGAACAAATAGCCTGCGAAGAGCAAGACTGCCGAGCCGCCCGACACGAACAAGACGCGATTGAAGAGCCTTTTTTTGCGATCCATGGGCGCAAATTTAGGAGATTCACCCACAAGCACTCGCATAGAATTATCGGGCAATGTGAATTCAATCTCAACAGGAACGAATTCATACACTATATTAGTTGTGTGGAAAAGCCGCCCAAGAGACTTCGAACGATAGGCAGGCGTGATCTCGTGGATCTGCCCGGCCTGCAATTGATGGAAATCGACGCCAAGATCGACACAGGCGCCTACACTTCTGCCCTGCACGTGAAGTCCATCGAGGCGTTTGACAAGGATGGCGAACCTTGGGTGAGGTTCAAGCTTGATCATCCGCATCATCCCGCATTCAACAACCGCAAGTTCAAAATGCCGGTCTTTGCCCACAAGCATATCAAAAGCTCCACAGGGCAGGCGGAGTTGCGCTATGTGATCAGGACGCAAATCGTCTTGTTTGGACGGCGCTATACCGCCGAGTTCTCGCTCACCGACCGCTCCAAGATGGATTTCCCCGTCTTGCTGGGAAGGAAATTACTTTACAGAAAATTTCTGGTCGACGTGACACAAAAAAATCTATCTTTCAAGCTGAAGCAAAAACGGAAAATTAAGAATGAAGATCGCGATTCTGTCACGTTCTAAAATGATACATTCGACACGCCGCCTCATCGAGGCAGCTGATGAGCGCGGGCATGAGGTCGAGGTGATCGACCACCTCAAATGCGCTGTAATGATGGAAACTGGGCTGCCGACCGTCTTTTTTGACGGCCGCACCCTGGAGCACGTCGACGCAATCATCCCGCGCATCGGGGCTTCGGTCACCTTTTATGGCTGCGCCATTGTGCGGCAATTTGAGATGATGAATACCTTCTCGACGAGCACGTCCCAAGGCATTTTGCGCAGCCGCGACAAGCTGCGCTCCCTACAAATCCTGAGCCGCGAGGGCTGTGCTGTTCCCAAAACCGCATTTGCCAGGCATACGGTCGATGTGAATGAGCCGATCAGGTATGTGGGCGGTGCACCGCTCGTCGTGAAATTGGTCGAGGGTACGCAAGGACTGGGCGTGGTGCTTTGCGAAACAAAAAAAGCAGCCAAATCAGTGATTGAGGCGTTCTACAGCCTCGATGCAAATATCCTTGTGCAGGAATTCATTGAAGAAGCCAAGGGCACCGACATCCGGGCTTTCATCGTCGATGGCGAAGTGGTGGGCGCGATGGAACGCAAAGGGCCTGAGGGCGAGTTTCGCTCCAACCTGCACCGTGGCGGCACTGCCCGCGCCGTGGAGCTCGATGACGAGATGCGGGAAACCGCAATCAAAGCCGCTGCAGCCATGGGACTCGCCGTCGCAGGCGTAGACATGTTGCCTTCCAAACGCGGTCCGCTCATCATGGAGGTCAATTCTTCACCAGGACTTGAAGGCATCGAGCGCGCAACAGGCGTCGACATTGCTGGAAAAATCATTCAGTACATCGAGCGAAATGCAAAAAACAAAGTTAAACTTGATACCATTGGTTACTGAGCATGCCTAAACCATTGGTGATTCAAGACTTTGAGATCGCGCCGGGGCAGCGTCGAGAGATTTCCTTGACCATTGCAAGGCTGCCCACGCATACCGAAATCAACCTGCCCGTCTACGTATTTAGAGGTGAGAACGAAGGGCCGGTTTTGTTGGTGACTTCGGGGCTGCATGGCGACGAGGTGAATGGCACTGAGTCTTTGCGTCGCATGATACGCAATGGCTCACTCGTGCCCGATGCGGGGACGGTGATTGCGATGCCCATCGTCAATGTCTATGGTTTCTTGCATCAATCGCGCGCCTTGCCAGATGGCAAAGACCTCAACCGCTCCTTTCCAGGCAGCCCGACGGGTTCGCTAGCGCGTCGGCTGGCCTATATCTTGCTTAACGAAGTTGTCGTGCATGCCGAGTACGGCATCGACTTGCACACGGGCGGTGCTCGCCGCACCAACACACCGCAGGTGCGTTGTGATTTTGAACGAGAGCAGTCTTTTCAACTGGCCGAGGCATTTGGTGCGCCCTTTGTGCTCAACTCCAAGGAAATCCCGGGTTCCTTTAGGCGTGCCGCCACCAATGGCGGCAAGACCATGATCGTTTTTGAGGGAGGTGAATCGCAACGATTTGACGAGCGCTCCATCAATGAGGCCATGGACGGCATTCACCGTGTGATGGCGCATTTGGAGATGACTGAGCGCAAAATATCGCATCGTCAACCCATGGTTTTGCGGCGCAGCACTTGGTTGCGCGCCAAGATGTCGGGCATGTTTGTGCCCTTTGTGCAGGCTGGCGACGGTGTGATCGAGGGGCAAGTCATAGCCCATCTCGGCGATCCATTTGGCGAGATGGTCATGGAGCTCAAGGCGCCATTTGATGGCTACATCATTGGCCTAAACAACCAACCCGTCATCAATGAAGGCGACGCCCTGATCCACATCGGTACCGAAAATCCCAACTTGGAGACTTTCCAAGAGGATGACGGCTCCAACGATGGAAGCTAATTCTAAGAAGGCATTGTGTGGATCAGTAAAGTCTTCCTTCTCTTTCATCCAGCCTGTAAACGGAATGCATGTCGGTTGTCGACGCGCAAGAGACCTTCAGGTCATTGATATAACCATCGTTCAAATCGTAAACCCATCCGTGGATTTCTAGGGCCTGACCACTTCTCCAAGCATTTTGCACGATGGTCGTCTTGCCGAGGTCGCCCACCTGCTCGATCACGTTGAGCTCCACCAGCTTTCTCGCACGCAAAACTTCATCCTCAATGAGATCCAAAGTAGCATGGTGTATGCGGTAGACATCCTTGATGTGGCGCAGCCAGTTGTCGATCAGGCCATATTGTTTGTTGCCCATGGCTGCGATCACGCCGCCGCAACCATAGTGTCCGCAGACAATCACATGCTTCACCTTAAGCACCTCCACGGCATAAGACAACACGCTCAGCATGCTCATGTCGCTGTGCACGACCATGTTGGCGATGTTGCGATGCACAAATACCTCGCCTGGATTGGTTCCAGTGATTTGATTGGCGGGCACACGACTGTCTGAGCAGCCGATCCAGAGGTAATCTGGCGTTTGAATCTTTGCTAGTTTCGCAAAAAATTTGGGATCAGAGCTATTTTGTTCTGCTACCCATACTTTGTTGTTTTCAAGCAGCCTTTGATAAGAATTGTGCATAGATTTTTGCTGTTTTAAAGATTTTGATAATCAATGTGATCGATCGCCACAGTCGGGTGTGCTTGGCTTGCTACTCCTAGCACACCAAGCTGATCGATGTGATATTAAGAGGTTTTGCCAATTGCCTTTTCGTCAGAAAAGAGTTGCTTGCGCAAATCCCTGACTGGGTTTTTGGACCATTGCGGGTGCTGGAGGCTGCCGATGAGCTCATAGCTGATGTTGCGATTGGCATGTGATAGTGCGAAATCCTCCAACACCTCGACGATGTCGGGATCGATAAAACCAGTTCCCGACGCATCGATGATGACGCGTGAACCCTCGGGAATCAATTCCAAGGTTTGGATGATCGCTCCTTTGTTGAAGAATCCCACGATGCTGCCGAGTTTAAGTTTCAGGATTTTGGTTCCATTGGACTCGACCAGCACAAACGTATAGGGTGCACGGAAATTGCGGCGTAAGATAAAGAAGAGCCCCGTAGCAATGCCGATACCCACTCCGATGAGGAGGTCGGTAAACAACACTGCAAGGATCGTGATGACAAATGGGATAAATTGGCCCCAGCCTTTCTGATAATACTTGATGGCCAGTGACGGTTTGGCCAGATTGTAACCGACCAAAATCAGTACAGCCGCTAGGCTCGCCATGGGGATTTCATTGAGCAAAAACGGCATCGCTACAACCGTAAAGAGTATCAGGAATCCATGAAATATGGTAGACAGTCGGGTTTTAGCGCCTGCCTGCACGTTGGCAGAGCTGCGCACAACAACTTGGGTTACGGGCAGACCACCCACAAGTCCCGACACAACATTGCCGAAGCCCTGTGCCAGCAATTCACGATTTTTATTCGCAACCCGCATTTCGGGATCGATTTTGTCGGTCGCTTCGGCGCAAAGCAATGATTCTACACTTGCGATCAAGCCAATGATCAGTCCATAGAACCATACATCTAAGCGCCAGATCGCCGTGAAATCAGGGAGCCGCACCCACTCAATCGGGTTGTTGCTGGCCTTGATTTGAACCAAATGCTCGGGCGAAAGGGCAAGCGAGGGCGCAGCCTGCTCAAAAATCATTTGCAAGGCTACCCCAAACACTACCGCTAGCAATGGGCCGGGTATCGCTCCCAATTGTTGATGGTTTTTGATCACCGGCCGATTCCAAAGGACCATGACACCCAAGCCAACGACACCGATCAGGATCGCTCCTGGGGTGATTGCATCTACGAGATAACCCAGCTCAGACAATGTGGTATGCCCATCTAGTTGAAAAAAGTCGAGGTCACCTTCATAGTCGGTGTCCAAGCCGACCAAGTGGGGAATTTGTTTCAAAACAATGATGATCCCAATGGCAGCAAGCATGCCTTTGATCACGGAGGTCGGGAAATAGCGTGCCAAGGCGCCAGCCTTGGCCAGTCCTAGCAACACCTGAAGTACACCCGCGAGCATGGTCGCCAGGCAAAATGCCTCAAAACTGCCCAGAACGCCAATGCCGGCCAATACTGTTGCAACCAAGCCCGCCGCCGGCCCGCTTACGCCGAGTTCTGATCCGCCAAACAACCCCACCAATATCCCTCCAATCACGCCAGCCAAAATGCCCGACATCAGCGGCGCCTTGCAGGCGAGCGCGATCCCAAGACACAGCGGGAGTGCAACCAAAAATACGACGAGACTCGCGTTCAGGTCCTTGCGTACACTTACGAAATTGAAATTCTTCAAAAGATTGATAATTTATCGAACGCGGTATGTGAAAATTACTTGTGTTGATGCTCAGCATCTACCAACAACAGCATGTGCTGCGAGTGTTTTCAACAAACTGCTTTTGGTGGCGGTACCAAGATGTCAATTACGGGGCCATGCAAGCCCGACTCATCGATTGCACACCATGCATTGCCCATGCAGGAAAGGTACCGTGCATTGTTCACTGCGACTAAATAATCTTTCTCAATTTCGATCGGCTCCAGATCATCGTCCTCTGAGCGTTCATCGTCAGAATCGCGCTCGTCTCTGGGATCTTGGGAATTCTCATGCTCATCTTCATCCGGCTCATCATTTGGGCCGTTCGTCGCGAGCAATACCAAACTGCGCTGTATGGCCTTCAAGGGCAGGCAAGTATTCACACATGCCCCGACCAAGAGCACGCATATCCAGAGACGTATGTATTTGTGAATGTTCAAGGAGCAATCAAGGTCTGCGAATTTGTGAATTTTTGACGAAACCTGCGAAAATATTCTCGATGAAAGTGGATGCTTTTTCAACAGTTTGAAAGGCATGGATTGCTGACCTATAAGGCAATTCTAAGCAGCAAGACATACACTTTTGCGCTTATCCACGGTTGCAAATCACCTTGAAAGGGCAAAAAATGCAGCGCTTGGCATCTGGGGTTTGCTCAAAATTCAATGACGGATCCAAGATTTCCTCGAATAGGTTCACCAGCAGGCCCTCAAATTCATTCAAGCTCTGCAAGTCGAAATCGGCCAATTTCTGAGGGCCATATTCCAACGTCAGCAATCCTTCACTCAGGTTGCGCATGGCAAATATGCCGGGAATCACGGCCCGCTCGGGATGATGGTTGCGATGGTAGAGGTAGGCGTAGGCGCCGAGTTGAAAGACTTCGCGCTTGGGAGTGGTTTCCTTGAGATCGATGAAATTGTCGACCCTGAGGCTGTCGACTTGCCCGGTTTTGTAGTCGATGATGCGGATGCGGCCCCCCACACGGTCGATGCGGTCCACAAATCCCCTGATTTTGAGGCCCTCGGGATGTTGCCGAGTAGGTACCAAGGCTTCCATTTCCTGCTCCATGGCCAGCAGCTCCAGGGGGGCAGATGCCATGTCTAGCTCTAGCATTTGGCGCACAAGGTCCTTGATCACGCCGATAAGCAGACGGTTGCGCCCCGTTTTAAAGTTGTCGCTATGCGTTTCCTTGCGAAAAACCTTTTCCACGGCGAGATCGACGTGGTCCATCATCGCCAAAATGTCTGCTGCTTGGATCGTCTTGCCTGCCCAAGGTTGGTACAGATTTTCCAGCGCCCCATGCAGCACCAAACCAAAAGTGTTGTCTTCCAGCGTCTCCTCCGGTTGCTCCTTTTCCCGCAGCTTGAGCAAGTAGCGGTAATAAAATTGCAGCGAGCAATTCAGATAGGTGTTGAGCGCCGACGGAGAAAAGCCTTTTTCCGTGCCAAATTCTTTGAGCAGCTGCATCAACCCATCGTCTTTTTGGATCAAAATGGGATGCAAGGGCTCGGGATCAGAGGGAAATGTGAAGGTCTCGTGGCGGATGATCAATGCAGGGTTGGCAATCGTGAGCTCAGCTTCGATTTGTGCGACAAAACGGCTGATCTCGCCGCCACCCAAGCTGTCGGGTTCGGTGTCATAGATCAGGTGTACATCACTCGCCCGCTGCATGAGCCGATAGAAATGGTAGGCATAGATGCTGTCTTTTTCCTCGTAATTGGGCAGCCCAAATGCCTTGCGAATGCTGTAGGGGATCATGGAATTTTGCTGCTGCTTGGGCGGCAAGATGCCTTCATTCACCGACAACAACACCAGTTTCTCAAAATCCAGCACCCGTGTTTCCAACATGCCCATCACTTGAATGCCCTTGAGCGGCTCGCCCGCAAAGGGCACGCTCGCACCCACAATCACTTCTTTGTAGATGCGCCTGAAGGTATTCAGGTCCTTTTCGTCGAGGTATTTTCCGAGCTTACCTTGCAGCTTTTGGGTAATGCTGTGAAACTGAAACAATATCTCAGTCTCAACGGTCGGCAGCGGATTTTCAGTCTTTTGGCGCGCCTCAAAGGCGACCTTAAGCCGCTGAAACAGGTCGAGCAAGTAGCTCACGGCATCGTTGAGGCTGGTCCAAGGCGCAAACAAAAAGCGCAAAATATGCTCTACTCCAAATTTCAGGAAGTGCCCTGGAGAGATGTAAATTAGATTTCCCTGTGTGATCTCATGCATGGTCGCGCGGCTGTCTGCACTTGCGAGGGAGTGCACATAGGGGTGGCGCAAGATCGTAACCACATCACGAAAGTAGTAGATCGGTTCGCCGACACCGCCGGGACGCAAGCGCGCTGCATTTTCATGCAGCGTGAGCAGCGCCTCGACCAGCCCATACAGCGGCGTGTTGCGCAGCGGATAGCCCATCGTCACATTGATGTCGAGCAGGCTTGGGGGGAGGCTGTGCAAGACAGGAAAAAGCAGGTTTTCATCGGGCAGCACGAGTGCGATGTGCTCGGGATCAAAATGTGCTGAGGCCTGCTCCAGCAGCAGGCCTGCCGCCTTGGCTTGGCCCACGCGTTTGGGGACCGCAATGATGGTGAGCTGCTTGGGCCCCTGTCTCAGGTGCTGCCCGATCCACTTCCAAGTTCCTTTGAGTTGTGGCATCGCGGCTTCCCAGCGCTGCTGCAACGACCTGAAAAACTTGCCTGCTTCCTGTTGATGTTGGCTCACATACCATTCATCCAAGTCCCAATAGCATTCCGCCAAATCCCAATGCATCAGGCTCATGATGAGTTTTTCCTCCGCAGGAGTGAGGGCATTGAAGCCAGCGAAGATGACTTTTTTCCAGGGCAAGGAGGGCTTGTTGGCTGCGAGGCGCTCGGCAAGTTGCCGCAACGCCATGCCCGGGCTTGCCATGCCTTGCACCTTGAGACGCTGTTGAAGCAGCCGATAAAGGTGGCGCAACCCGTCCCAAAAGCGCATGAAAGCCTCTTGATGCGGGCTCAGTTTGCCATCCTCATTCAGCCAGGCATCGATGCTTGTATCGATGCGCTTGAGCTCCGCCAGATTTTCGAAGACCTTTTTCCCGTCGAGCAGGTGCTTGTCCACTTCATCAAAATCCGCAACCATGAGCTGCCCCCAAGCATAAAACTGGTCAAAGGTTTCGTTGGGGAATAGTGTCTGGTAGATCGGAAACAACTCAAATGTGAGCGAGATCGGGTCGAGCACATTGACCGATTGCAAGGTCGGCACAAAATCCTCGATGGCATACAATGCCGGTGCCCAGGTGGCTGTTGCCGAGGCTTTGGCGATGCTGTCTTGCATGAACACGCAAGCACGCCGAGAGGGAAAGACGACGCAAATTTCGCCGATGGTCTTTCCATAAGTAGCTAGGAGTTCGCGGCTGAGTTGCTGGATGAATGTGGGCATAATGGCGAAGATACATTTTGCAGGGATAGGAATGGCTGCAAGTGCTTACGATAAATTTCGCATCCGACGCATGTGCCTGGATTAAGTGGCTGACAATGTTTAATTTAGATCGTTTGGGGGCTGATGATAGGATTGATCTTGTAGGCACGCCATGCATGACGTGCCTACAAGATCAATCCACCTATTTTCTCACCAATACCTTGTCTATTGCAAGGATAGCCATAATTCGAAGCCATTGCGATGCCTACCGATAGGATTCGCCGATCCCGAATGACACCATTCCCCTAAACCCCAGAAAAGCCTCTCTCGCGACCTTGAGCATGGGTGGCTGCGAATTGCACCTTCACCGGAACCGAGATTTTGCTGGAAGCTTGGATTTTTCATTACTTTTGGCTCACAATTTCCTTGCAATGGAGTCCAATCCGAAGGGCCAGAAATTAGATTTTAGCAATACACAGTTCGCCTTTGCCTACAAAAGCGATGCGCAACTGAAGCGTACCTACCGCTTTTTCAAGCAGTTGGACTCGCGGTTTCTGTCTACGATCGGCCCGCCGATGGTGACCTTGGCCCTCAAGTTGCACCTACCCATCGAGGGATTCATCAGGCGCACCATTTTTGACATTTTTTGCGGTGGAATCAGCCTTTCAGGCACGCGTGAGCGCTCGCAGGAGCTTTTTAAAAGCAATGTGCTCACGATCTTGGATTACTCCGTCGAGGGCAAAAACGACGAAGCGAGCTACGATGCGACCCGCGATGAGATCATCCGCACTATCCAACAAGGTGCAAATGATCCTGCGGTTGCCTTCTCCGCAATGAAAGTCACGGGCATTGCAGACTTTGACATCCTCGAGAAATTGGACGCCCACCGGCCGCTTACGGATGCTGAACAGGCCGCCGCAGCGCGTGGCAAGGCACGCTTTGAAGCAATTTGCAAGGTCGCGCATTCCCTAGGCCAATCCATTTTTGTTGATGCTGAGGAGACTTGGATCCAAAAAACCATCGATGCTTGGACGGAGGAAATGATGGCGCGCTACAATCAGCAGTCGGCGATCGTGTATCAGACGGTGCAGATGTACCGCCATGATCGATTGGCTTACCTCACCGGCCTGATAGCCAAGACCGAAGCAACGGCACATTACCTCGGCATCAAAGTCGTGCGCGGCGCCTATATCGAGAAGGAAAATGCCCGTGCCATGGAGCTAGGCTACGCCTCGCCCATGCAACCCAACAAAGCTTCCACCGACCGCGATTACAACACGGCCCTGCGCCTGTGCGTCGCGCACATCGAGCGTGTCGCCTTGTGCGCAGGCACCCACAACGAGGAGAGCGCCGCCACGCTTGCAGCGCTCCTGGTTGAGAAAAATATCGCCCGTGATCATCCACACGTCCTCTTCGCCCAATTGTTGGGGATGAGCGACCACATCAGCTTCAACCTCGCTCACCACGGCTATCGAACGGCAAAATACCTGCCCTACGGGCCTGTGAAGGCTGTCTTGCCTTACCTCTTCCGCCGTGCGGCTGAAAATAGCTCCATCGCTGGACAGAGCTCGAGAGAAGTCGAGCTGCTCAAGCGCGAAATGCTGCGCCGTGGGCTACTTTGATAGAAATCAAATAATTCGTAGCCGCAGGGCATGCCCTGCGGCTACGAAAAACGAAACCCAATTCCACAGGAAAAATGCAGCAATGCAATCATTTGTAGGCGCAGGGCACGCCCTGCGCCTACAAATGCACATCCCCTCAACTCAACGGATACAACAAATCCGAAAAATCCGACTGCCAATATTCCTTGGTCGCCACATCCATCAGCGTCAGCTTTCCCTGCCGCTTCACGCCTTGGTCGAGATTCCAAATATTCCCAAAATGGATGGGGCGGGCGTCGGGCCAATATCGATGTGTCGGCGTGTGTCCAATGAAAATCTCGTGAAAAGGATGCTCAGGAAAGGGCGTCCCCAATTCATTCCAGCGCGCTGCCTGCGTCCATAACTTGCGCTCCCAATACAAAAAGAGATCGTCCTGATCCTCGATCGGCACCCCAGGTTCGATGCCTGCGTGCACAAACAGCCGATTGGAGGCATCGATGTAGTACCTGACCTGCTTGCTGAAAAAGCGTCGATAGCGCTCTTTTTGGGCATCGCTTTTCCAATAGATCGACTCCGTGGTGGCCTCGCCGCCATTGTGGAGCCAGATAGGATCCGATTCGCCCGTTTCCAAGTATTCCTGCACCCAGATGTCGTGGTTGCCGCGCACTGCTACGAGATGCGGGATCGCCATGAGCGTCTCGATCACCTCGGCATTGTCGGGATGGTAGTCTGTGAGGTCGCCCAGCGAGATCAAACGATCCTGCGCCGGGTCAAATGCCGAGCGCTCCAAGACTTGCAAAAGTGCCTTGTGGGCCCCATGCACGTCACCCAATACCAGCGTTCTCCGAAATTCCATCTGCGATATTTGAGGATAATGGATCAGATAACAAAGCAAAATGCGGGGCACAGGCCCCGCATTTTACAAATCGACACACGCTCAGGAAAGCGCCATCTCAAACCGACGGCGGTATTTGATCGTGAGTGGATGCTGCGCACCAAACATGCGAAAGAGTGCAATCGCTCCCCTGCGAGGTAGCTCTTTGGCGTAAGCTTTGTCGGCCTCCACCGCCGTGATCATTGCCACCATCGCGGCGTCAAAGTCATTGGCGAGGAGCGCCTCGCGGGCAATCAAAAGTTGCTTGGCCACTTCGGTGCCCGAGCTGTCTTCATAAGTGCCGAGCTCTGCGAGCAGCCTGATGTTCTCGGCAGACTCCCACAAAAGGTCGCCTTGTTGGATGCCTTCGACCAAATCGATGGCCTCGGCAGGAGACTCAAAAATGATCTCCGAGGCGAGGACCAGACCTGCCATCGGCAGGTCTGAATGGGCCGCGGCGAAGACACGAAGGTCAGCCAAAGCCGACTCCCGATCTTGCCCTGCGAGCCGTTCGCGGATCGCCGCGAGCTGCTCTTTGGCCTCTGTCGGAATGAACTGATCGAGCCATTTCACCAAGGTTCCCTCGGGAAGAGCGCCCACAAATTCGGAGACGAGTTTGCCCTTGGAAAACATTTTCACGTGCGGAATCGAGCTGATGCCGTGCTCGTAAGCGAGGCGATTTTGCTCATTGGTATTGATCTTTACGAGCTCCCAATTTCCCTCAGATCCGCTTTCCAGCTTCTCCAAAATCGGCCCCAAAAAGAGGCAGGGTCCACAGGTTGGTGACCAATAATCGACGACGACCGGCACCTCAAAACTGCGGGCGATCACGTCTTTTTCGAAATCAAAATTGTCCTTTGTCATACACTTGCGGTAGTTCGGCTACCAGACCATTAGAACTCCAAAACTACAAAATTGTTTGCCTGAGATTCCGATTTTGTGAGGGAGATCGATCGCCAAAATAGGGGACTCAGCCATGGCAAAGGAGGAGGGGAGAGGAGGCCATTTTCGCCCTACTATGCCCCTGCTATTTGGAAGGGGATTGGGCCGCTCGTAGCGTATTCACGCACCAGCCCGAGCGACCGATCGTGAGGTGGCTGATGGGCTTCGCAACATGGACTTTGGCATGTCTACAGTAGTGCTTTCCAAGGATGCAAGGTGCGGGAGAAGGTTTAGGGCAAGCGAGCTCTCAGGTCCGGTAAAAGCAGCCCAAAATCGACTGTTTTTGAGACCTATCTGAGTCTTGGTAGAGGGTTTGTGATGTAATGTTCAGATTTTCAGTGAATTAAGTATTGTATTGCCCGTTTTTGCCATCAATATTAGTAGAGGTTGGAGGCTTTAGCATTTGCTAAAAATCATGGAAAGCATGGATTAATGCTCAGAATGGGCATCTTGTTGATCGCTGCTAAGAATGGTGGCGGAGCAGCAAGGCTAGGATAGCTAGTAAGCGCATGTGGGTGCAATTTTCGTAATTAAATATATGATAATGAATGAATTGATGTATTTTTATTCTACCAATACATGAGGTAATTTCTTGCAGGATGATGGATTTGTGTGATGCAGTGATTTTGGGCGAATGGAAGGGTTTTTTGGCTTGCCGGGATCCCAATCTGCCGAATCGTAGCTGTGATAAACGATGGTGATGACACGCAAAACTGAGTCGGAAAGTCGTCCGAATAGCTTCGCAGATTGTCTTCGCGGAGGCGGCATGGCAATCGGAAAATGACCCCGTTTCGGCATGTCAGAGTCCGGTAAAATGGCCTGCTAAAGACGGGAAATGGGGCACCAACGGTGCTTCAAAATCCAGCGGAATTCAACCCATAATCGAGGCATTTTGGTGGTCTGAAATTGGTCGATTTCCCGAGCTGTAAGCGTGTAACCAAAGTGGCTAACGAGCGTTCGGTTGCTAGGATTGGCCTAGCAAATCCTTGATCGATTTTGCCGACTTCGGACAATTTTACAGGGTGCTTTGCAGGTAGCATGAGGACGAAAACCGACTCCGATTTTGGGCGAACTAGCGCGGCAAAACGACGACATGCCGGTAGGCATAGTGCCCTTCGGAGTGTTCCAAAATCTCATAGACGCCAGGCCTAAGTCGGGGCAATTTGTCGGCTGAATCCAGCTCGGTTTCTGCCGAAAAAACGACCCGCCCAAAAGGGCTAACGAACGTTCGGTCGATGCAATGTTGTGCCTCGGGCGGCATTGCATCGGGGCGCTCGGTCGGTGGTGGCAGCAGCTCCACCGAGGCGACTGCCGAGCCCCGGATCGGCACCTCGCGGTAGGGCTCGCGGCCGTAGCCCTCGACCACCATGCGGTCGGGGAGCAGGTCCAAAATGGCGAAGGCATTCGAGTCGGGAGACATGAGCATGCCCGCCAAAGTCAGGTGCTGCACCGAGTCGATCCTGACGAAGCTACCCGTGTGGGAGTGCCCCGCGATCCAGGCCTCGGCGCTGCGGTGGCGCGCGAGCAACACCCGCAAGTCGGCCTCGTTCCAAAGCGTCATCGGGTGACCCGGCGGACTGATCGGGAAGTGGCAGAAGAGGAGCACGCGTTCGCCGGAGGCGTCTGCCTCGGCGAGTTGTCGCTCGATCCAAGCCATCTGCGCGCGGCCGATGGCGCCGTTCCAGATCGCCTTGTTCGTGTGGCCGTCAAGGCTGCTGCGGCAAGCCTCCGCTTCGTCTTGCAAATCGCGGTGAGCACCCTGTGCATACTCAGCAAGGTCAGTGCCGTCGAGCATGAGCAGCCGCCAACCTGGGAGCGAGAGGTCGCAGTAGCCATTCGCCAAACCCAGTGTATCGAGCACGCTGCGCTGCAGCTGAAAAGGCACATTCCAAAATTCATGGTTGCCGAGGACGTGGTACACCGGCATTTGCAACCGCTGCACCTCCCGCATCGCCAACGGGTAGCTTTCCAGATCTTGGTCGATCAGGTCGCCGAGGTTGATGACGAGGTCTACCCGTTGCGCATTGAAAGTGTCGACCGCTTGGTGCAGCTTTTCCAGCGAAATGCGGTAGTACCTGCCGATATCTGCGTCATGGTCGCAGTATTGTGCATCGGCAATGAGGCCGATGCGCATGGCTTGCTTGGAGCCAAGGCTAGGTCCTACAGGCGTGGCGGCGGGCGCTTGTGCCCGACCATCGGTAAGGAGCAGCCCCAAACCGATGATGATACCGCCAATCCATTCCTTACCCATGCGCCAAATGTCGCGATTCCCCACCAAATTCTTTTCCGATTTCCGCAAAAACCGCAACCTAGCCGGAATTCTCGATCAGCGGCGGATCTCGATCGATTGCTATGGCCTAACGCATCAGCCGGGCCGTCTTTGCATAGCTGGAAGCGTGATTTCCCTTACAAACACATTCAACCCAAACGCCCCAGCGGGGCCGTCTTTGGGTAGGCGGGAGCGGCAGCTCCCGTTTCAGTTGCAAGAAGGATCGTGCGCGCCGTAGGCGCCGCCTCTTGCAGGCATCAAATAACCAAGCTATTCCAAAGCATCCAATTCGAAGCTCACCTGAATGAATCAATGACCAACATCCGACATCCACTTTTCATTCGCCCAGCATCAACCATTCCCTAGCTCAGCCCAGATCAAAATAGATCGTCCACCAATGCGCATCGAGCTGCTTTCCGAGGAACCAACGCTCGCCAAACAGATCAGCGTTCCAGACAGGAGGCTTGCCATCCGAACTGTAGGCATAGCCCCATTCCCCTGCATGGCCCCAATCCACCGTTTCGATCCAAACTTGAAGCGAACTGTCTGCACGCAAGGCCCACACCATTCCCGCGCCTTGGCCAGAAACGTCTTGATCTTCAGGACGCAATAGCTCGATCAGTTGCGGTTGATCGATATCAGGAAACTGATACCTACACATTTCGCTTTTTGTGGGGCCTAGCGGCCCTATTTTCTCGACGATCGCCTCATAACGCCCTTGGTGCATGCGAAACTCAAAGCCACCATGCCCGACCACCCACAATTGCCACGATGCCACGCCAGCGGTGAGCAGGCCGAGCAGCAAGAAAAAGGAAAGGACCAAACGACCGAACGAAAGTTTCATCTGCAAAAATTCATGAATCTTGACGAGAAAAGCGATTTCTCTGTAAAAGGCCAAGTGCTGAACTGGAAAATTACGATTTGGCTCTTTCTACCAACCCCAACAACCGCGCATTCTCAAAATAAGCCTCAGCGCCGACATCATCCCCCTCCATTCGCAGCAAGACGCCCCAATTGTAGTGAATGTAGGGATTCTCATGATCCTGCATCAATGCCGAAACCAAATCCTTGCGCGCGGCTTCCAGCTCACGCTGCTGCAGTCTGATGGTCGCCCGGTTGTTGAGCGCGGCAGCAAACTCAGGATGGCTGCGAAGGGCCCGCAGCAAATAGCCCTCGGCTGCATCCCATTCGCGTGCTTGTAGGCAGATGTAGGCGCGGTGGTTCAGCGCTTCATGGTGTCCCGGAGCTTTGGCAAGTGCCCTGACTAGCGCCTTGCGTGCCGCATCCGCCTTGCCCACCTGCTCCAGCGCCAAGCCATATAGGCTCTCGTCGTAGGCATCAAGCTGCTGCTGATCCTGCATCTCTAGCAATTGAATGGCCAGGGCAGGCTGCCGCAACATCAAGTGGCTGTACATGCAGTACTCAAATAGCATTTTGTCTTGGTGGCCGCTATCGACCAGCTTTTGCACGCAATTGATGGTCTCGGCATAGCGGTCTTTTTCAAAACACCAGCGCGCATGGAGATAGGTATCCGTGTCGCGCCCAAATTTCAATTTCCACCCGATCAACTGTCCATCATTTGCGGTGATGCGACCATTGCTGAGTTGGATGGGATCGTAGCGGTAGATGAGTGACAGGGCCACATCGGCGGCGCCGATGATGGCTGCCAAGATGAAGAGGCCCCTGATCGCGCCATCCGCCCAAGCCGCAGTCGCCATCCATGTCGCACCGAGGCAAAATAGCAGGGAGGCAAGCGGGCCACCTAATGTAGCCAGCAGCCATCGGCCGCCAAGCAATGGATGATCATAGTCGCTGAGGCTGCCACGCATCAAAAAAACGGATGGATGAATCGCCCAAAGTATGCGGCCTGTCTGCATGCGCCAGGAACGCTTGCCGTCTCCCAAGCTGCCGAGAAATACGCGGATCTGCCCTTGCATTCCCCCCAACAGCAAGACCAGTAAATGCCCAGCCTCGTGTACCAAGGTTGCAATCGGCCTGATGATCAGGTAACTGCTCGCCAATCCAAGGAAGAAAAATAGGAGCGAGGCATTCATGCCATCGGCAAGCTACGTGCGGCTTTGCGCTGAGCGATTGCTTTGGCGATGGTCGCTTCGTCGCCTTTGGGGATCGCCGCGATCAGTTGCTGCGTGTATGCATGCTGCGGATCGGCATAGATCGCGTCTGCAAGTCCCATTTCCTCGATCTTGCCCTTGTTCATCACCACCATGCGGTCACTCATGAACTTCACCACCGAGAGGTCATGCGAAATGAAAATATAGCTGAATCCAAATTCTTGCCGCAACCCGACGAGTAGGTTCAGTACTTGTGCTTGCACTGAGACGTCGAGCGCAGACACCGACTCGTCGCAAATGATGAATTTGGGTTCGACGGCAAGCGCACGCGCGATGCAGACCCGCTGCCGCTGCCCACCCGAGAACTCGTGTGGATAGCGCCCGAAATGCTCTGGCGACAGGTTCACCTTGGCCAGCAATTCCTCGACTTTTTCACGGCGTTGCGTATCGTTGTTGTGCAGGCCGTGTACATACATCGGCTCCAAGATCGCATTGCCGATGGTGAGGCGGGGATTGAGCGAGCTGTATGGATCTTGGAAAATGATTTGGATGTCTTTGCGGATGTCTCTGAGCGCACGTTGGCTCATCGCCGTGATGTCTTTGCCTTGGAAGATGATCTGTCCCTCGCGGGGCTCTTGCAAGCGCAGGATGGATCGGCCAAGGGTGGTCTTGCCGCAGCCAGACTCGCCCACGAGGCCGAGCGTCTCGCCCTTGTACACATCAAAACTTACATCGTCGACCGCCTTCACAAAGGTCTTGGCGCCGCCAAAAAAACCACGTCGCTGCGGAAACCACGTTTTGAGGTTGCGCACCTCCAAAATCGGACCTGCCTGTTGCAGCATCGTTTGCCGCTGGGCATGTGCCTCGGGGCTCACGACCGAGGCTGCTACGATTTGCGAGATGCTGCCCGCAATTTCTTCCATTTGCCCGTTTTCACCGCTGCGCATGAAGTCTGCGATCACGGGCAGGCGCTTCATGCGCACGTCCATACGAGGGCGACAGGCGAGCAAGCCCTTGGTATAGGGATGTTGCGGATCGCTAAAGATGTCTTCGACACGGCCCTGCTCCACGACTTCGCCCTTGTACATCACGAGTACTTTGTCGGCGATCTCGGCAACGACACCGAGGTCGTGGGTAATGAACATGATGGCCATGCCGTTTTTTTGCTGTAGGTCGCGCAGCAATTCGAGGATCGTTTTTTGCACCGTCACGTCGAGCGCGGTGGTCGGCTCGTCAGCGATGAGGATGCTGGGATTGCAACTGATGGCCATCGCGATCATGACGCGTTGCTTTTGCCCGCCGCTGATCTCGTGGGGATAGGCATCAAAAATGGCTTCGGGCCTGGGCAATTGCACCTGCTCAAACAAAGCGATGGTCTTTTGCTTGGCCTCATGCTTGTCGCACTGCTGATGCAGCATGATGGCCTCCATCACCTGAAAACCGCAGGTGAATACTGGATTGAGGGAGGTCATCGGCTCTTGGAAGATCATCGAGATTTCCTTGCCCCTGAATCGGCGCAAGTCCTCGGGGGCGAGCGCAGCGAGGTCAGTCCAGCCAGCCGAAGGCGAACGGAAATGGATGCTGCCGCCTGCGATCTTGCCGGGCGGTTGCGGGATCAGGTTCATAATCGACAAGGCGGTCACGCTCTTGCCGCTGCCCGATTCGCCCACGATGCCCAAAGTTTCGCCAGCCTTGAGTTCAAAGGAAATGCCCTTCACAGCCCGCAAAATGCCTTCCTCGGTCTGGAACTGAGTTTCCAGGCCAGCGACTTCCAAGATATTGGCCAAATCCAGCGGCGAATGGTTCATGCAGCCAATTTAGGGAAAAAATCGGTTGTGGTCATTTGGTGCTTGGGGTAGGGGCGCGATGCATGGAGATTCGATGCAGGG
>JANPHP010000197.1:0-10317 GCA_031424495.1 Bacteroidota bacterium
TTTGCCAATGAGCCCGCGAGCCATGGTTGGATCCAATACCAAATCCGCAAGAAAACTGGCCTTGCCAATGGCACCGTGCTGAGCAACCGCGCGAGCATCTATTTTGACTTCAACCTGCCCGTGCTCACCAATACGGTGAACAGCACAATATGCCCGAACTTGGGGATAGCCTTCACCTCCACCGTCAACGGGCTCACAGCCTCCTTGCAGGCGCCGACCACGGGCGGGGCGAACGCCTATGCATGGAATTTTGGCGACGGGCAGACCGGTACGGGGGCAAATCCTGTACACGCCTACGCGGCGGCCGGCACCTACAATGTCTGTGTGACGGTCACCAATGCCTGCGGCAGGTCGCAGCTGATTTGCCAAGCGGTCACGGTCAATTGCCCAGCGATGAATGCAGGATTCACCTATTCGGTCTCAGGCAACCAACTGTCATTCACCAACCAAAGCTCGGGTAGTTATGCAAGTGTCGTGTGGCTCTTTGGCGACGGCGGCACGACAACTGCCCTCAATCCCACCCACAACTACCTCGTGCCCGGCCTCTACAACGTGTGCTTGATCATTACCAACCTCTGTGGCACGCAGGATACGAGCTGTACCGCGATCCCTGTCGGTTGCTCGGCGATCGCTGCAGGCTTCAACATGAGCAACACCTTGAATATCTACAACTTCACCGACCAGAGTGCAGGCACCAATCTCGGTTATGCTTGGGTCTTTGGGGATGGCGGCACGTCAACGGCGGCCTCGCCTACACATATTTACAATACCGTGGGCAGCTTTCAGGCATGCCTTACGGTCACCGACACCTGCCAAGCGAGTGCTGCCCGCTGTAGCACTGTCGTCGTTCAATGCGTGGCACCACAGGCTGGATTCAGCAGCAGCGGCACAGGGCTCACGTTGAATTTCACCGATGCCAGCACCAACGGCCCCTCGGCTTGGGCCTGGGACTTTGGTGATGGCGGCACCTCGACCTTGGCTTCTCCGGTGCATACCTTTGCAGCACCGGGCAACTATGTTGTATGCCTCACGACGAGCAATGCTTGCGGCCCCAATACCCATTGCATCGCGACGACCGTGGTCGCAGTCGGCGTGGCGCCTGGCCAAAGCCTGCAAGTCACCCTTGCCCCCAATCCCGCTTCGGAGCGTGTGCAATTGCAATTGACCAATGCGCAGCTGAAAGACGTACAGTTCAGGATGCTCGACGCATTGGGGAGAATGACCGAGGAATGGAGTGCCGAGACGATCAACGGGGATTATTTGCACACATTGGAGCTCAGCGACAAAGCCGAAGGCGTGTACTTCCTGCGCATTCAGTCGGCAGCGATGCAAAGGACGCTCAGGTTGGTGATCCAACGGTAATTACTAATGAATAATTAATAATGAACAAATCGCACATCAAGAAAGCCTAGGCATAAGTGACTGAAAAACATTGACTTGAAAGAACTTTTGGGAGGGGCCAAATACCCGCTTCTTAAACCAGCCCCAAACTTTTTGGTGGGTGGTATGGCCAAGTAAGGGATTCTTTTGGTGCTATGCAAGCCCCCAAGCAGGGCTAGGCGGGCAACTGATCCGTGGGATGCTGGGATGGCGAGGTTCATTTGGACTAGCCTCATTGCCTTTCACACACTATGTAAGAAGAGAACCTACCATTAGGGTTTGGCCACTCGGGTGATTGCCGCATCCCCGAAGTCTTCGTATGTGTCGCCGATCTCAAGGCTTCGAATGGCGGTGGCTGCGAAGTGGGTGATCGGAGTTACTCCCGGTTGCGCATTTACCTCGATCAGTTCATTGAGGGTGATCGGGCCGTAGTCCTCGACCATCACCCACAGCTCTAGGTCAGATTCCAAGGCGATGGCGTCATCGTGACCTTGGAGATCATCATTGAGGGATGTGGCATGCTCGACGGAGGTCGGATTTTCCATGAAACCTAGCAAGTTGACTTCAAACCACTAAGCTATTGAAAAAAGGCAGAAAGCCCACGAACCATTTTTCATGTTCGTGGGCTTACCTGACCGCGTTTTACTTGGCGAGTGGTTTTGGAGGCCACTCCATGGTATTAGAGAATAGGACTCAATGCCTTTTGGAAGGGCATGAGTTGGCTACTTCCTTTACCAACATTGCAAAGATGGCGATAGTCCATTAAATGGATTTAACGATTCCAGTAGTAATCGGCAAAATCACTCACATTTCGCAAAATAGTTAATTAATTTACTCGGGGGCTTTCGAGCGTGCCCATCGCTGATCTATCACGAGTCCATTATCTATCCCAAATGTCTATATCCAAATTTCCGGTGAAAGTATCGTGGAGGTTTGCTAGATTGGGACATTGAAAAGAATACTTGCACTAGCTCAAATGCCCGAAATCACAGACTTCCATGCAAAATACTACGCCCATGCCCTCTCGGTGATGGGCGGGAAGGGGCTTGACCGCATCGGTCGGGCTTTGTTTGACTCTGCTGTCACGCCTAATCCCTATCAGATCGAGGCGGCTTTGTTTGCTTTGCGGTCGCCGCTTTCGCAGGGGGTGATGCTGGCCGACGAAGTCGGTCTCGGCAAGACGATTGAAGCGGGCATCGTCTTGTGCCAATACTGGGCCGAACGCAAAAGGCGGCTGCTGGTCATCTGCCCTGCTTCGCTGCGAACGCAGTGGGCACAGGAGATGTCGGAGAAGTTTGGCCTGCCATGCTTGATCCTAGATGCCAAGAAGTGGCGTGAACTGGTGGCGCAAGGGGCAACCAACCCCTTTGAGCGTCCTGAAATGGTGATCTGCTCGATGCACTTTGCGAGTGCGCACCGTGCGCAGTTGGAAGCCGTCGTTTGGGACTTGACAGTGATCGACGAGGCCCACAAGTTGCGGAATGTCTACAACCAAAGCAGCACCATCGCCCACAACATCCGCGACGGTCTGCGCACGGGCAAGCGCATTCTGCTCACTGCGACCCCCTTGCAAAACAGCCTCGTGGAGCTGTATGGCCTCTCGACGCTGATCGACCCCAACCTTTTTGGCAGTCTCGCTGCCTTCAAGGCGCGGTATGAAAAGAATAACAATCACCTCTCTGAGTTGCAGCATCGGCTACGGGCATTTGTCTGGCGCACATTACGCAGCCAAGTGCAGGAGTATGTGCGGTTCACAGAACGGAAGCTGATGACGCGACCATTTCTCCCCACTGAGCAAGAGCACCAATTGTATGAAGCTGTTTCAGCCTATTTGCAGCGGGAGGAGACCTATGCTTTCCCATCCTCCTTGCGACAACTGCTGGTCATGCTGGTCAGAAAGCTTCTGGCATCGTCGGCATACGCACTTGCAGGGACTTTGGAGCGTGTGCTGAAAAGGTTGCGAACGATGCGCGAGGAGTATCTATCTGGATTGAGTCCCGAGCAAAGGATTGCAACGACAGACGACTGGGATGTAGATACTTTGGAGGAGCTGCTTGAGGACGAGGAAGACAACCTGGGCGAATTTGAACGCGTTGATGAGGCCGAAGAAAGGGAAATCGACCTGGCAAAGTTGGATGCTGAGATCGTAGAAGTCGAACGCTACCTACAATGGGCGAGGAATATCGTCGTGGACACCAAGGTGAAAGAGTTGGTGATCGCGCTGCGGGTAGGCTTTGAGCGCATGGTCGATCAAGGCGGTGCCAGGAAGGCGGTGATCTTTACGGAGTCGCAGCGCACACAAATGTACCTGCGTGACCATTTGCTCGCGAACGGTTACGATGGCAAGGGGACTATGGGTGGCGCGAAAGTCATCACTTTCAACGGAAACAACAACGATCCCAGCAGTCAAGCACTCTATGCGCGCTGGAAGGGACGCTTTGAGGGAACGGTGCGCAGCAGTGGTTCACAGGCGGTGGATGTGCGCACTGCGATCTTGGATGCTTTCAGAGAGGATGCCGAAATCCTCATCGCCACCGAGGCGGCAGCAGAGGGCATCAACTTGCAGTTTTGTTCGTTGGTCGTGAATTTCGATCTGCCTTGGAATCCGCAACGGATCGAGCAGCGCATCGGTCGCTGCCATCGCTATGGACAGGAACATGACGTGGTGGTGATCAATTTCCTCAATGAGCGAAACGAGGCCGACCGACATGTGCATTTTATCTTGGAGCGGAAGTTTCAGCTATTTTCTGGAGTCTTTGGGGCTTCAGATCAAGTCTTGGGGGCATTGGCGGGTGGGCTGGATTTTGAGCGGCGTGTCCTTGAAATCTATCAACGGTGCCGTCGCCCTGCTGAGATACAAGCCGCTTTTACTGCCTTGCAGGCCGAATTGGATGAGGTGATCCAGGATCGCATGGAAAAAACGCGGCAGTTGCTCATCGAGCATTTTGATGCCGACGTGCATGCTAGGTTGAATATCAATGTCGAGGGGACTCAAGAACGATTGGATCAAATCGGGACGATGTTTTGGCGGCTTACGAATTGGGCCTTGGTAAATCATGCCACCGTGAAGCGATTCGAGCTCGCTTTTGAGCTGCATGATTCACCTGTGGAAGGTGTGGCTACTGGCAAGTACCATCTTGTGTCCCGAACTGTGGAACTCGCCAACAATCAATTCCTCTACCGCATCGGGCACCCTCTTGGTGAATTTGTACTTGAACAAGGACGTAACATGCCATCTCTCCTTGGAAATGTATGCTTCCAAGTAAGCGGAAATCCCGTGCGTATGAGCATGCTGGAGCCATTGAAGGGTTTATCGGGCTGGTTGCGGCTTACCCGACTGACCGTATCAAGCTTTGAGAAGCAGGAATACCTGCTTTTTTCGGGCTACCGAGACGATGGGAAAAGCCTAGACCAGGAAGTTTGTGAGAAGCTCTTCATGTGTCTTGGAGAATCAATTGACGCCCAAGCACCAGAGACTCCACAGGCCACGCGCCTGGAAGAGGAGGCCGAACGCCACGTGAAGGGGACGCTCCATGAAAATCTGGAGGAAAACAACCGCCATTACCACGAAATACGAGAACAGCTTGACAAATGGGCCGAAGACCGTGAACTTGCAGCGGAGCAAGAACTCGATATGGTGCGCAAGAAAATCAAGGAGTTGCAACGCAGCATGAACAAGGCCAAGACCCTGGAGGAGCAGCATGCTATGCAAAGCCAAGTAGATACGCTGGAGAAGGAAAAGCGTAGGATGCGGCAAAACATTTTCAAGGTCGAGGATGAGATCGGTGAAAAACGCCGTAGCTTGCTCGAAGCCTTGGAAACGCGCATGAAACAGCGTAGCGAACTGGTGACCGTGTTTGAGCTTAAATGGACTGTGATTTAGAAAGAAAAAATGCCTACTAAACAGGAATTGAGAGTGAAGCTGATCAAGAAGCTTCAAGAGTTGTTTCAACTGGATCAACCCGACCTGGACTTCGGGTTTTACAGGATCATGCATGCCAAGGCCAAGCAGGTGACGGCATTTCTGGAGAAGGATCTGTTCAAAATCGTGGAAGATGCCTTTGCCGATGCAGGGCAAGGGCAGGCCGGGGCATTGAAGGCAGTTTATGAGAAGGCGGTAGCGGATGCGATTCGCTACAAGGCCGATCCAGACAATAGCGAACCCGTGTTGGAGGCCAAGGCTGCTTATGAGGCTGCCATGCTGGCAGGAGACGGCGAGGCTGAGGTGTATGAGCATCTGTACCGCTTTTTTGAACGGTATTATGAGGATGGTGACTTCATCTCAAGACGGTATTTAGTTAGGGAGACGGATCACCGCGCGGCACCGTTTGCGATTCCATATCATGGGGAGGAGGTCAAGCTGCACTGGGCGAATTCAGATCAGTATTATATCAAGACTACTGAGCATTTCCGCAATTACAGTTTTGATTTGAGGGCGGCAGTGAAGAAAGAGTTAGGAGAAACGGCACCTACACTTTTTGAAGAGGATCAGGGACCATTAATGGTGCATTTTAGATTGGTGGATGCTGAGGAGGGTGAACATGGAAACGTAAAAGAAACTAAGGAAAAGTCACGCCATTTTGTACTTCGGGAGTTGGATCCGATAGGTCTTGATGACCAAGGGGAACTTGAGATTCGATTTGAATACAGAAGCAACATTGAAAAAAAAGGAAAGGATTCCTTGAAACGTGAGTTTTTAAATGATAATGCCACCGGAATCATATTGGAAGCTATGCCCGCCATCCATGGGTGGAAAAAATACTTGAGTTTGTTTCAAACAAAGGTACCAACAGAAACAAAAAAGGACCGAACCGTCCTTAGAAAGTACCTCGCTTTGTACACGGCGCGTAACACGATGGACTATTTCGTACACAAGAATCTTTCTGGATTCTTGCGTAGAGAGTTAGACTTCTTCCTCAAAAACGAGGTCATGCAATTAGATGACATCGCATCTGCTGAAGGACCAGCAGTAAATGATTACCTTAAGAAATTGAAAGTTATCAGAAAAATTGCCCATATTATTATTGATTTCTTAACTCAATTAGAAGAATTTCAAAAGAAACTATGGTTGAAAAAGAAATTTGTAATTGGAGCAGAGTATTGTATCACACTTGATCGTGTACCAAAGGAACTTTATGTAGAGATCATCACGAACCAAGCCCAAATCGAAGAATGGATAAGCCTATTTTCGATTGACAAAATTCAACCTGATTTAATGAATCCCGGATTTAGCAAGCCGTTGACCACTGATTTTTTGAATGCGAATCCTTCACTTGTGCTTGATACTCGATTCTTCAACGAAGTATTCAAAGCCAATCTGATCGCTTCCATCGAAAATATAGATGAAAAGTGCAATGGCCTTTTGGTACATTCTGAAAACTTTCAAGCTCTTGAGTTCCTCCGTGGGCGGTACAACAGCCAGGTTCGATGCACCTACATTGATCCTCCTTACAATACTGCATCGACCCCGATTCTTTACAAAAATGAATATCGTCATTCTTCATGGGCTTCGTTGATGTGGGATAGATTGGCTGTCTCACGCAATCTCCTAGAGTCGAAAGGCACTATGACGATTGCAATCGACGATGCCGAGATGGTCAATTTATCTAAGATTGTGGAAGAGATTTTTTCAGAGTATAGGATGTCTAAAATTACTGTTGTACACAATCCAAAAGGATCAATTACCAAAGACTTTAATCGGGTTCATGAGTACGCCTTGTTTTTGACTAAGGAAGACGATAAGAAAGCGATTGCCAGAACGCTTGAGAAGAACAAAAAACCCAGACGAATGAGACGTTGGGGGGAAAATTCTCTACGGACAGAGCGGCGGCTTTCATTCTATCCAATTTATGTGAAAGAAGGCGAAATTAGTCGTGTAGGCGAAGTCCCCTCTGATGATTACCATCCAGGTTCAAGAAATGTGACTATGGAATCTGGGGAGGTGGCTATTTGGCCAATTGATCAAGATGGAATCGAAAGACGGTGGAACTTTGGTTTGGATTCGATAAATTCCAATCTGAATCGAATCGTTGCCTTGGAAGTGGACAACACGCTGGATCTATTTCTAACTCATGAACTTACCGTTCCAAAAACTGTTTGGAGCGGCGGAGAATTTGATGCGGGAAATTATGGGAATACACTTCTAATAAACATACTTGGTGCGAAGAAATTCGATTTTCCAAAGTCAATCAACCTCGTTAAGCGGTGTATTTCACTTTCAACAGCAAATTTCAAAAACGCTATTGTTCTTGATTTTTTTGGCGGCTCAGGCACTACTGCTCATGCTACCATTGATTTAAATAAGGAAGATGGAGGCAATAGGAAATACATTATGGTTGAAATGGGGAATCATTTTGAAACCGTTCTAAAACCTCGGGTTTCCAAAGTCATTTATTCTCCTGAATGGAAAGGGGGGAAACCTTTGTCAAGAAGCGGGACCTCCCATTTTTACAAGTACATTAGACTAGAATCCTATGAGGACACCCTAAACAATTTGGAATTTGATTCAAGCTCGATGAGTGGTGAAAATTTAGAAGCCTCATCAGACGTTATGAAGGATTTTCTGCTTCATTATATGTTGGATTTGCAAACCGAAGGAAGTGCCTCGCTGTTAAATGTGGATGGATTCAGTGCCCCGATGGAGTACAAGTTGAATGTCAAGAACTCTGGCTCGGAGGCAAATGTTATTCAACAAGTTGACCTCCTCGAAACCTTCAATTACCTGATCGGCCTAAGAGTCGTTCACATCGCAGCACCAGAAGAATTTGAAGGAAAATTCAAACGTGAGCATGATCCAGAATTGCCGACTGATCAAACCACCCGTTTGGTTCTTGATGGGAAACTCAAGCCTTGCAAGGAAGGTAAGTGGTGGTTTCGAAAGGTGGAAGGCTGGGTGCCATCCAACCTGCACGATCCCAACAACGGAGGGCGGGAAAATGTACTGATCGTCTGGCGCAAGCTGAGCGACGATCTGGAGAAGGACAATGTGATGCTGGATGAATGGTTTAAGAAGTACCGCATCGATACTCAAGATAGGGAATTTGACCGCATCTACGTGAATGGGAGCAACAACCTGCCCAACCTGAAACGAGAAGGTGATCGCTGGACGGTAGAGTTGATCGAGGGGGAATTTCATCGGCGGATGTGGGACATCGACACCAACTGATCCATGGCTAAGGGCAAAAAACAAGGAAAAAAGGAACTCGAATTCCGTGACAAGCTGGTCTTGAACCAATGGCTCTTCACGCAATTTGGCATTGATCCTTTGCACAAATATAAGGTCGATGGCAACCCAGTGAAGCCACTGCACAAGCTGGCCGAGGGCATGCGCAATCGGCAGATGGAAGGCTTGCGTGCAGAGGGGCTGCATAGATATTACTACCAATTGGTTGAGAGCGAATTGTTCAAGGACGATTTTGCGCCACTCAAAACGGCTCAGATCCTACGGTATGAAGAGAACATCGTGCGGCATACCAAACGTCTCAACGCAAAAAGGGAAAACAAAGACCACATCACCTGGAAGTATTTTCAGTGGTTGTGCTTGCTCTTTACAGAAGTCTATCTGGACTATTATTTTCGAGATGCAGAAGGCTTGTTGGAATCCTTGAATGCCTACGTGGCTGTGTTCAACAAGCATTATTCTGAATACGCGGACATTCCTTCCTTCACGATGGATGACCTGAACATGGTCTGTTTCCAGAATGCAACGGGATCAGGAAAAACCCTGCTCATGCACGTGCATTTGATGCAGTATCAGCATTATGCGGCGGCGGCACAGCGCAAAGCAGAACTGTCTCGGGTAATTTTGCTCACCCCCAATGATTCGCTTAGTACGCAGCATGTGAACGAGCTACACCAAAGTGGCGTGGATGCCCAACTGTTACGTGGGCAAATCACCTTGTTTGCACAGCCCAAAGGATTGCAGCGGGTGGATGTGATTGAGATCACCAAGCTGGGCGACAAGGATGGACCGAATACGCTCGCAGTACGGAACTTGGGGGGACGGAATCTACTCCTTGTGGATGAAGGCCATCGTGGTTTGAGCGGGAAAGAAGAAGGTGTGTGGCTGACCCGACGACGGGAGCTGTGTGCCGAAGGGTTTTGTATGGAATATTCGGCCACCTTTGACCAGGCTGTTGGTGGTGCGGGTAATTCAGAACTGTCTTCGTACTATGCTCGAAGCGTGCTTTTTGATTATAGTTACCGCTATTTCTATGAGGATGGGTTTGGGAAGGATTATCAAATCCTGAACATGCCCAAGACGCTGGATGTCGTGGAAAAGGAATACATGACGGCCTGTTTGCTCAAATTCTTCCAGCAATTGTGCTTGTACGGTTTGCACGACAAGGAGTATGCAGCATTTCAGATCGAGAAACCACTGTGGGTATTCGTTGGGCATACTGTGAATCCTAGTGGCAAACCAACCGCAGATGACAAGGCCGCACTTACCGACGTAGGCAAGATCATTGGTTTCTTGGCAGACTTTTTGAATGATCGGAAAGGTTATGTTGGACGAATAGACCGTTTACTTCGTGCGGGAGGCAAAGAAACCGGCCTGATCGATGCGGCCGGGGTGGACATCTTTGACAGGGCATTTCTTCATTTGGGGGAAATGCTCAAGGCAGGTGCCACTGCCGAATCGTTGATGGATGATATTTTAGAGCACGTATTTCAAAATCGTGCGGGAGGCATTCTCAAGTTGCACCGTATCAAAGGGAATGCGGACGAGGTCGCCATGCTGGTCGGTTCGGCAGAAAAGCCGTTTGGATTGACCTATGTGGGAAGGGCCGAGGATCTGATCGAACATTGTATCCACCTCGTCCCTGGCATTGAAAGGAAAGAAGAAGATGAGTTTGGAGAGGCGCTGTTTCCAAGTGTGAAGTCGTCGGCATCGAGTGTGAACTTGCTCGTAGGTGCCAAGAAATTTGTAGAAGGGTG
>JANPHP010000198.1:0-12451 GCA_031424495.1 Bacteroidota bacterium
CCCAAGGCATAGCCCCAGCGATGCGCCAAGCTGTCTGAGGCCACGGTGCCCACAGACAGCAACGATGGCCAACCCTGCGCATCCGACCAAGCACTACCCGCATCCAAAGCGACGCAAATGGGCACGACGGCATGTGCAAGACATGCCCCACTCAACAATCGCATGGAATCGCGCTGCCCGACGTCAAGCACCAGACCACCAAAACGATTGGCGGCAAATGAGCTTGCAAATGTCTCACGACCAGCCGAATCCAAGCCGGTGGGTGCAGCGATCCATATCAATTGTGCAGCCTTTTGACGCAAGTCGAGCGTCGCCAGCGTCGAGTCGGCCCACGCTTGTGCATGGCGCTCTGCCGCCGTCATGTCTTGCGGCTGCGGCAGCGCAGCAGGCGGCGACTCTGAGCAGGCAGGCAGGAGCGCCAATCCGATCAAAATCTTCCACATCCATGACCCCAAACTGCAATTCGACTTCAACATTTTCAAAAAAAAATCCTTGATTTCAAAAGTAACGAAAGGGCGGGAATGTGGCATGCCGAATGTCCTGATGGACGTGAAATTATCGAAGAAAAGGGCAATTTTCGCTTGACCCTTGCCCAGAATACCTGAGTACCTTAAAAGTCTGATCAAGATAGACGATCAAAATCTTATTCTGCCTTTCGCGAATTTGGCAAGCCAGAGTCCCCTGAATTGCAAAGAGTTGGAAATTATTTCAGCATTTTCTACTTTGGTCGAATGAAGCGCAGTTTGGTAATCGGTATCGTCTCTCTTGCTATTGTCGCAGGATTGTTCATCGTGCCTGTCCACGATGACCTCGACTCCCCTATTCAAAGTTTAGACCACCCCGCCATCAGCATCGAAGATGCAGAACATGAAGGTGGAAGTGAGGAGAAAATGCGTCAGATCCGCGCGCGGTATGAGCAGGATTTCAGGCAAATGCATGACCCTGCCACCAATACTGTGCCGACCGAGCGCCTGCACGAGGCCTATCGTTACATGCAGTCGTTGCAAGCTGCCAATAAGACAACCGCGGCCCTCACAGGCGTGAATTGGGTCGAGCGCGGACCGAGCAATGTCGCGGGCCGCACGCGGGCCATTTTGGTGGACCCCAACGATGCGGCCGGCAGAACAGTCTTCTCTGCCGGGGTATCCGGCGGACTCTGGAAAACGACCGATATCACAGCCTCGCCTCCTATCTGGACCGCTGTCGACAATTTCTTTACCAATCTGGCCATCACGACGATTGCGGTACATCCCGCAAACCCTGCTATCATGTATTTTGGGACAGGCGAGGGTTATTCGAATATCGATGCGGTGCGGGGTGACGGCATCTGGAAGTCGGTCGATGGTGGCGTCACTTGGGCACAGCTCGCATCCACCACAGGTGCCACCTTTGACTTTGTGCAACGCATCGCCGTGAACTCCACGGGGATCGTGCTTGCAGCAACCGCCACAGGCGGCCTGCAACGCTCGGCCGATGCTGGCACCACATGGACCAAGGTTCTGGGAACAGGCTTGGGAATTACAGGAGCCGCCAGCAATTTTGGCTATGACGTGGAAATCGCGGCCAATGGAGACATCTATGCCTCCATCAACGGCAGCGTGCACAAGAGCACCAATGCTGGCGTGACATTTGGCGCGGCACAAGCGCTAGGCATCACGGCAAGCCGCGTCGAGCTTGCTTGCGCGCCGAGCGATGCCAACTATGTCTATGCGCTGGTTGAGAATGGCACGGTCATCAATGGCATCCTTCGCACGACCAATGCGGGCACCTCATGGACTGCGCGCACCGAGCCTGCCGACGCAGACCCCGGCTGCCCGGCTACCGACTTTTCCAATGGTCAAGGTTGGTACAACCTGGCGATCGCCGTGGATCCGACCAACCGTGATGCCCTCATGGTCGGCGGCCTCGACCTCTTCAAATCGAGCGATGGTGCTGGCACATGGACGCAAATCGCGCACTGGTATGCCGGATTTGGTTTCCAGTATGCCCATGCCGACCAACACATCATCTACTACCGGCCCGGCAGCGGAACAGAAGCCTATTTCGGCAATGACGGCGGCATTTTCCGCACGGCCACAGCCAATGCGGCCACGCCCACGATCACCTTCAAAGGCGACAATTACAATGTCACGCAATTTTACTCCTGCGCCATTCACCCGACTGCATTCACCGATTATTACCTCGCAGGTGCGCAAGACAACGGCAGCCAGCAATTCTCGAATGCTGGCATCAACGCAACTGCTGAAGTGACGGGCGGCGACGGGGCATTTTGCCACATCGATCAAAACCAACCCCAGTTTCAGTGGACGGCCTATATCAACAATGACTTTTTTGTCTCCACCAATTCGGGTTCCTCCTGGACCAATGTCACATTTGGTGGCACGGGACAATTCATCAACCCATCCGACTACGACAACACAGCCAACATCATGTACTCTGCGCACAATGCAGGGCAATATTTGCGCTGGAGTGACCCGCAGACGGGCGCGACCTTTACGGGTGTGGCCGTCGCAGCTTTTAGTGGAGGTACCGTAAACGCCGTCACGGTCTCCCCCAACACTGCCAACCGGGTGTTTTTTGGCACCGACAATGGCCGCGTCGTGAGCTGCATCAATGCCAATGCCGTCCCCACAGGCACCAGCATCAGCACGGGTTTGCCAGTGGGAAGCGTGTCCTGTGTCGAGGTCGAAACGGGCAATGACAACCACTTGCTCGCGACATTCAGCAATTATGGCCTCAACAGTGTATGGGAATCGATCAATGGCGGTACATCCTGGACCTCGGTCGAGGGCAATCTACCCGACATGCCGATCCGCTGGGCGCTTTTTAACCCCAACAACAGCGATCAGGCCATGGTCGCCACCGAACTCGGCGTCTGGAGCACCGACAACCTCAATGGCGGTGCCACCGTCTGGGGCCCCACGAATACCGGTCTCGCCAACGTGCGCACCGACATGTTGCAAATGCGGCAATCAGACAAGTTTGTGATTGCTGCCACGCATGGCAGGGGGCTCTATTCGACCGATGCCTTCACAGCCGCCACAGCATTGTTCACCGCCGACAAGCAGCTCACCTATACCACCAAGTCCGTTCAGTTTACGGATTTGAGCTACCGAGCCACGAGCTGGGCATGGAATTTTGGCGATGGCTTCACCTCGACCATACAACATCCATCGCACGCTTATGCAACTGCTGGCACTTACAACGTGAGCCTCACGATCAATGCGGGAGCATCAAGCCTCACCAAAACTGCATTCATCCAAATCTTGCCCGACCGCGGCACCCCTTATGTGGTGGCGACAGACGGCAGCACCTTTGAAATCAATCCAGGTGACTTTGGTTCGCAGGCGATCCGAGGCGGCATCAACAAGTGGCAGCGTGGCGTGCCCGGCAATTTCTTGGTGACTGTGAATTCGCCCACCAATGTCTGGAAAACAGATCTCACGGCCGACCTCACGGCAGGCGACTATGCCTGCGTGCTGCAAACGCCGAGCTACAACTTCCTCTCATCTGCCTCGGCCTACACCCTGAGGTTTCGGCGCAGCATGGAAATCATCGGTTGCAACGGCCCATTTGCCGTGCAATTGCAGTACTCGACCGACAAGGGCGACACATGGACACGCCTCGGCGTGAATGCCGACCCTGCATCCACCAACTGGTACAACCGTGGTCCCGCCACCGGCTGTCCTGTCGACGCAGCAGTCTTTCCAGACCGCTATGGGTGGACGGTCACCAGCAACAACACGCTTTGCACCTACAATCTCACCACCGGCGTGCCTGCGCTCGTCGGTCAAGCCAATGTCTGTTTCCGCTTTGTACTCTCGGTGGAGCCAGGATTTGCCCCAGGCAGCTATGCCGCCGACGGATTCATGATCGATGATTTTGAGATCCTCGGCCCAGCAAACTCCCCTAGTGGTCTGGCCGTCGAGGCGAGTCCGCTCAAAGGCATCTGGTCGGGCCACGACGTGGGCTTGTCTTGGGAAACTTATGCCGAGGTGAACAATGCAGGTTTTGAAATCGAGCGCTCGCTCGACGGGATCAATTTTGCAGCCATTGGCAGGGTTGCCGCGCAAGGCAGCCCGACCGGATCGCATCCTTATGCTTATCTCGACCGTCAGCCGGGTGGCGACCGCATTTTCTACCGCTACCGTCAATATGACCTCGACGGCAGCGTGCATTTCAGCAATACTGTGGAGTTGTCGCGCGCTGCGGCATCCTCGCTGGCATTTGTGAGCGTCTATCCCAATCCGTTCACCGAAGAAGTGAGCTTGCGCTTTGCCGAAGTATTCCCTGCGGGGGGGGAACTGGGCATCTACGATGGCGCTGGGCGGAAACTGTACATGGAGACGTTGGGTTCCGCCACAAGTGAGGTATTGACCCTGCGTGACCAAGTGCAATCCTTGCGGCCGGGCATTTATTTCATCTGTGTGAGTTATGAAGGGAAAATGCGGACTGCGAAGGTTGTGAAGTTGTAGGCTCCGAACGGTTGAATTTCCCTCGAAATTGAGGGTTGTAAGCGCTATGGGTGCAAACTGAAAATTGGCTGATTTTCATGCGGTTGCGGACAATCATGCTGGTTACGGCGTGAATTGGTAAAACTACTGTTTTGCTTTCGCCCTTGCAGGGCTTTGAAAATTTGATTGCGGTATTCGCCTAGGGCTTTGCCCTAGGCTGATAGCTTTTGCCCCTTCAGGGCTGTTAGCCAATAGAATAGCCCTGAAGGGGCGCTAGCAATTAGCGATGGGCATAGCCCATCGCTTGCGGAATGAATAAGAATATCAAGCCCTGAAGGGGCGCTAGCTTGATCGCCCGCTATTTGCCAAACTCCTTTCATTCAATTTGGGTTACGATCAGTTCTGAGGCTGATGCAGGACAGCGCTTTTGCCTATAGCACGACCGCCTACCTTTTCTGCGTCAATACAATATTTGTCCGTAATTTCCGTCAAGCATAAAAACCTTGACATGGGAAGCCGAGCTTACATTTTGGGAATTTATTGTGTTGCTGGGCGATGGCTGCTGCGGTCGGGCAAATCCCAATTGGACAAATCGATGTCGCCGCCACGCTGGAAATCCTGCCTGAGACAAAAGCGATGCGCAACGAATTCCACGTGTAAACACAATTGGTGGCCGATACGCTGGGCATGCAACTGCATGAGATGAAGGCCAAAGCACTGACGGAATTCAGGGCAATCGACAGCTCGCAGCCCTCGGCATTCGCAGCACTAATGACGGTATTCGCGAAGCTGAAACACCAATTTGAGCAACGCATTAAGGCTGTACATTTGAGTCTCCTGCTAAGGGAGCAGGCGCTGCTGTCACCGCTGCTGCAAAGGGTCGAGGCGGCCATCTCTGCCGTGCAATTGGAACTCAAATTGGATACTTTGCTGCGGACCAATGATTGTCCATTTGACCTGTGGTGCTGGCCGACGACCTTTATTAATGCTTATGATCATCTTATTAGGGTAGGTGGATCGTGCGCTAGCTCATACCGCTTTCCGCCCAAGGATCCATGCCCTCGATTTCGCAGCATCCTATTCGTCGATAAAAATGTCATTGATATCGGACCTTTGGTAGCTGCCAAGCTGCAAAAGCAGGCGCAAAATTGAACACGCACATGAGCAATGGCTTTGCGTGGGCGGAATGGAATGCAGATGGGGAATCGACCAACAGCACAATTTTGCACAATCCCAGCACAACAAATTGCTGCTTTTTTGGCGTGCTGAAAATGGATAGCTTTGATGCTCAACACTGCATGTGAGATGAATAGGTTATTCAATCGACTCCTTTGGACCTGCTTGGCCTGCTGCATTGCGCTGGCAGGCACCGCCCAAAAGCAAGCCAATGTCTGGCATTTTGGCGATAGCCTGCAACTGGATTTCAGCAGCGGCGGACCGGTCATGGTGCCCGGTAGCTCCATTTCTACCTTTGAAGGATCGGCGTCCTATTGCGATGAATTTGGAAGCTTCCTCTTTTACACGAATGGTGGCGGCCGCGAGGCGGCCTTGAGCGGGCAAGACGAGGGCCATATCTGGGACCGCAACAACGCGGAGATGTACAATATGCACGGCGTCGAGGGGGGCGGATTCTCATCCGCGCAGTCGGCGGTGATCTTTGCTGTGCCGAGAACGGACTCGGTCTATTATGTCTTCACGATGGACGAGATCGAACACTATATCGGTGCATCGCCAGCGACGCAGGCTGCGCAGCCCGTCGGCCGCGGCTTGCGCTATTACAAAGTCGACATGCGTCTGCGCGGCGGATTGGGCGATGTCGTGTTGCGGGACGAGCCCGTGGAAGAGCCTTCTTTTGAGGGACTTTGCGCAGTGCGGCATGGAAATGGGGTGGACTATTGGATCCTCATCAACCAAGATACTAGCACTAACGGGCCCACGATCACTGAGAATATTGGCGTCTATTTGGTGAATTCCACGGGCGTGTACCTGAACAGCATATTTCCCAATGCAGGCGGCGCCCCGATCAAAGCTTCTCCTGACGGCAGCAAGATCGCGACGGAAAGGTTTTTGCTCGATTTTGACAATCTCGCAGGCAACTTGTCCAATCCGCTCACATTTACCCCTCCTCACACCGAGCACGAATTTTCCCCCAACAGCAGGTACCTCTATGTGAATCGCAATATGTCTGGGCAGCAATACGCGATTTACCGTTACGACCTGCATGCCGCCAACGTGCTCGCCTCCGAGAGCCTCGTCGCCAACCTGACTGCGCTGGGCTTTACTGGGCAAATGCAATTGGCGCCCGACGGCAAGATTTATTTCACCCACAATCAGTTCGTTCCGGGCCACTGGGCGATCCACAGCATCAATTGCCCCAATACCGCGAACGCCACAATCGAGGAAGACATCTTTGCTATCGGGGGATTTGGCCTGCCGAATTTTCCGGCTTGGCTCTTTGAAAATTATGATTCCACCTTCGTTTCCCTGAGCCCCGACACGATCGACCTTGCGCTTTTTGGCGGGTCTTATGTCTTGAACGCGGGCAATCCCGGCGCGACTTACGTTTGGTCCACGGGTGCCACGACCCAAAGCATCACCGTGCAGCAGCCCGGAAATTACGCCGTGACGGTCACCGGCCCCTGCGGTTTGGGTCAGGATTCCATCGTTGTGATCAATACGCCAACCGTGGGTATCACAAGACCTGCACAGGGAAATCGCCTCCTCGCCTACCCCAATCCCACCACCGACCAAGTCGTGATCCGCGTTCCAGAAGCGCTGATCGATGTCCCCTACGCGCTGCACGACCCGCAAGGCCGCATAGTAGCCACAGGAATTCTTGGGGCGACCGACACCCGACTCGACCTGTCGCAACTGCCAGCGGGCATCTATCTGCTGCGGCCCGCATCAGCCATCGCCGAGGGCATCTGTATCCAAAAACGGTAGTGATTATCGCCAATCGCCTGCCATCTTGAGAGTCTCAAATGGCTAGGCCCTTGGCCAAGGTTGGTGACCAATTACAGCCCTAAAAGTGGTGATTCGGCCCATTTTTAGCCTCTCAAGGCTGATGTGCGCCGCAAATCCCCCAAAACAGACCCAACCTTACTTCAGGCAAAACCATCGATACTTTGGGTATCGGTATCCATAGTTTGAGTATGGGCATCCATACTCAGAGTATGGGCGTCCATACTTTGAGTAAGGGCATCCTTACTCAAAGTAAGGGCATCGATACTTTGAAGTATGGGCATCGATGCATTTTCATCGGGCATCGATACTTTGAGAATGGGCATCCATTGATTTTGTAAGGGCGTCCATACTCGGTAGCATAGGCATCGATACATTTTGTAAGGACATCCATTCGTTGAGAGTGGGCATCCATACTGTTGTGTATGGGCAGTTCTTCTCAGCGTAAGGCCACCCTCGTTTCCAGCCAATGGAGGCACATTTACTCAAAAAAACTTGCTGAATGCGGGTAAATTGTGCTCGTCTGGAAATGACCACGACTCCCTTTGTGCAGGGGCGCACCTAACTTTTGTGTCGATACCTAAATCACCACCCTACAGTCCCAATTTGCGCCGCACATCGGCCTCGATCGCTGCATTGTCATAGGGATAATCATAGCCGGGTTCTGTCATTTGTGTACCCTTCATGTGCGCTTTCACATGTGCACGGATGCGTACCCGTTGCGCATCGTCGTAGCGCCCGCCGATGAGCACGAGGTCGACCTTGGGGAGCGAACGCAGGCGATCCATGCCCTCCTCCTCGCTGAGCGAACCATAAGCTGTGAGTCCCTTGATCTTGGACATCATGCCGATCACTTCATGGCGGCGCTGCGGATTCCCCCCAAAGATTACCAATACCTTTGCATTGCTATCGGGGGAAATGATTTCTGAGCGTAATTGTTGTTCCATTTTCTGCGAATTTGTGTTTTGAGCGCTACAACTGACTGCCATTGAGAGCAGTAGCAAAAATATTGCGTTCCTGAATTTCATACCTTGACACCTCTCTGCATGGGGACTTCCACGAATACCAATTCTGCATTCTCCGTCGCTTTGATTGAGAAAAATTCGGTTTCATAAACCCCCATGGCATCGCCCGCTAGCAGCTGATGGCCAGCAATTTCCACGGAGCCGGCGGCACAGTGAACATAGACGCCATTGCCGGGTAAATGCATGCGATAGGTCAGGTCCAGGCCAGCATCCAAGCTGCACAAGCTGAAAAAAGCATTTTGATTGATCAGCGCAGTGCCGTCGCGGCCATCGGGTGAAATGCCGAGCAGGATTTGATTGCGTTTCTGCGCAGGCACAAAAGCAAAATGGCCATAGCGTGGCGCAACGCCCAATTCCTTGGGATAGACCCAGATCTGATAGCTGTGGAAAGACTCCGTCTCTGAGGCATTGAATTCGCTGTGCATGATCCCCGTGCCAGCGCTCATGGTCTGCATGCTGAGTGCGTCGAGGTAGCCTTCACCGCCTGTATTGTCGCGGTGTTTTTGCGCGCCTGCCATCAAAATCGTGCTGATCTCCATGTCTTTATGCGGATGCATGCCAAAGCCTTGCCCCGCAGCAACGACATCGTCTGCAAATCCGCAGAGCTCACCGAAGTGGGTTTGGTTGGGAACGAATGCGTAGGCACTTTTTTTCCAGGCATCTTCCTTGTGCCAGCGGGATGCATTTGGGCGAAATAGTGTTTTCATAAGGGACTATACTTGGGTAGTTGACATTGCGGATTGTAGGACTTGGAGGTAATTGTGGGGAAATATCTCGCGTAGGACGACATTGGGATTCCACCGCGGAAACTCCGCATGAAATAGAGCGCGGCTGCCAGCATCCACGCCGCCTCCGATCAAAACCACATCCAATGCCCGTTCCTTCCCGAGTTGTAGCGCAGCCTCATTGTGTGCGCTACCCAGGGCTTGATAACCCAGTACATTCAATTCCGCGACGACCTTGGTCAGCATCGCTTCGTGGCGGCCGATCACCAATACGGTTGTTTTCTCTTCCATGACATTCCTTCCGATCATTTGCATCTTCAACGAACAACCGCAGGATATTGTTGCGTATGCAACAATAATTTATCGAAGATTTTGGATGGCTCGCCCCAGCAGACTGCTCAACAGCTCCTCTTCTTCGGGGGAAAAACCATGCTTGGCTTGATCGAGCACCACTTGCCCACATTGCGCAGCTGCCGATTCCAATTGTTGTCCCTTCTTGGTGAGGTAGATCAGGTTGCTGCGCTTGTCTTCACGATCGGGAATGCGGGTGATGATGAGCTGATCCTCTAGCAGATCGACCATTCTCGTCACCGTAGCACGGTCACGGCCGACCTGGACCGCGAGTTGTTGCTGACTCAGGCCATCTGTCCGCCAAAGGCAAGTGAGCAAACGAAACTGATCTGCCGTGATGCCGATGCCCTGCGCTTGCAGCCCAGTATTCAAGCGCTGGGCAAAGAGGTGGCTCAGGCGGCCGACCTGACGGGCGATGTTATTTTCGAAGTCGATCTTTTGTTGCATAAGCAACAAAACTACAACAAAGCCCGAATTCATCCAACTAAAAAGCATCCCTACGAAGAGATAGAAGGCATCCAAGAAGAAAGTACCACTGCCCGCTGCCGATCACTAAGCCCGATGGCCAATTGTCCTTTCCCGACGATCCATTCGCACCAATCCATCCCCACTGATCGATCCCCATTGCCACCCACTAATTGTCAATTGTCAATGATCAATTGTCAATTACCTTTGCAAATGGATTTTCTGAACCACCCCGAGACTGACCGCATCATTGCGGGCGCGCTACAAGAAGACGTCCACGAGGGCGACCACACCACCTTGTCCTGCATCCCGGCCGATGCCGTGCAGCGGGCGCGTTGTTTGGTGAAAGACGAAGGCATCATCGCTGGCGTCGCCTTGGCCGAGCGCATCTTTCACAAGCTGGACCCGACCATGCAATTTGAACTGCGCATCCCCGATGGCAGTCCTGTGAAATATGGGGACGAACCCTTTCACGTGGTCGGCCATGCACAGGCCATCCTCACAGGCGAGCGCCTCGTGCTCAACTGCATGCAGCGCATGAGCGGCATCGCGACGCTCACCCACAAAATGGCCACCCAATTGGAGGGTTTGTCGACCAAATTGCTCGACACGCGCAAGACCACGCCCCTCATCCGCCACCTGGAAAAATGGGCTGTGAAAATCGGCGGCGGCGAAAACCACCGGTTCGGACTCTACGACATGATCATGATCAAAGACAATCACCATGATTATGCCGGAGGCATCGAGGCAGCGATCCACCGCACCCACGCCTACCTCAAAGCCAAGGGCCTCGACCTCAGAATCGAAGTCGAAGCCCGTAATTTGGACGAAGTGCGTGAGTGCCTGCGCGTTGGCGGCATCCACCGCATCATGCTCGACAACATGAGCGCAGACCTCATGAAAGAAGCCGTCGCCCTCATCGGCGGGCAATACGAGACCGAAGCCTCCGGTAATATTGTGTTTGAAAACCTCCGCGAAAAGGCGCTGTCAGGCGTGGATTACCTGAGCATGGGCGCGCTCACGCATAGTGTGAGTAGCTTGGATATTTCGCTGAAGGCGGTGAAGTGAAAGAGAATATTACGCCACAACCGGTGTCTCGCTAAACTTCTTGTACCAACCCAAAAATACCTTGGGCAAAAACACAAATGCGAGCAAACACTGGCAAATCACGAAATACTCGCTGGATCCAGCCCAATTGAATTGTTTGAAGGGGAATCCCAAAGCAAGCACCATGACCAGGACCAAGTTGAAAGCATAATTGAAAATGGGCTTTTCGCGTCCCATTTCACGATCGGCTTTAAATTTCAGCAAATGGTAAAGGGGTAAAAAGCCAAGCGTGAAACCCATGGATCCATAAAGGGTGAGAAGGTCGGCATACGGCCAACTCATATTTTTGAAAATCAAGCCAACTCCAAAGATGAAGGCGGCAACAAATCCGAGAATGAACACTAACTTTTTCATAAGTGAATATTTTTGGTGAAGAATTACAAGGGTCATGGAGTGGTCGATTTCTTCCAATCCGTTGGGGCTGATCTGCATATACACTTTGTGGTAGGCTTCATGGAATCCCATGCCAGCCTCCATTTCCCGCTCGACGCCGCAGGCAAAGTGGTCCAGCAATTGCTCGCCGAGCACGGCGTGTTGGATGCCCCGTTGCTGGATTTCCTGCTCCAGAAAATCGAGCTGCTGATCGCTGAGCGTCATCATATTGAAAAAGCTAAATCAGGCAATGGGTCAATGAAACGTCGCACGGTCGCAAAAAATGCGATCAGTTCCGAAACCTGTTGCACGGCTTCGGTCTTGCCGGTTTCGGTGAGTGCATAATATCGGCGCAATCGTTTGCCGATGTGCTCGTCTTGCACGGTCACGTGGCCGTCGGCCTCGAGCTTGTGCAAGATGGGGTAGAGCGAACCTTCCTTGAGCAGGATGCGGTCTTCGCTCATCTCTTTCACCTTTTGGGCAATTTCATAGCCATACATACGACCATGCTGTTTGAGCACCTGCAAGATCAAGGTGTTCAGCGTGCCTCTGAGTAGTTCTTTTGAATACATAGTGCAATGATACATCGGTAGTCGATGCATTGCAATACGTTGCATGAAATATTTTTGTTGCGGTGGGATTTTGATTCGTTGAAAATGGGCAGCGCCACACGCGAATCTCGCATGTGGCAGCAAACAAAGGCCGAAGACAGCGTATTGGTTATGGAATTTAACCGCAGAGTCCTCGGCATCTTGCGATTCAACTTCATAGCAGGTAACTTTTGAGAGGAAGGTTTTTGGCGGCTTCTACGTGCGCCTAGGCGTACCGTCTTTGGGTAGCCGGGAGCGGTAGCTCAATGTCATCAAGTTAAGGTCTCAATAGTTGTCCTTGGCATAACTGATGGGTGTTGATAATTTTGCAATCGCAATGGTCTGGCTTTGGATTATCCACATTGCTCTTTGTCGAAGGTTTTTGGTTGCGGACAAGCAAT
>JANPHP010000199.1:0-10726 GCA_031424495.1 Bacteroidota bacterium
GCGTAGGGCAAGGCCCTACGCTGACAGGCGTACTATTTGCTACGAGCCCTGTAAGGGCGAAAGGCGCGTGTTACTGGTTGCTTTCCCCCTTTCAGGGCTTGATATTCGTGTGTGCTGCAAGCGATGGGCTTTGCCCATCGCTGATTGCTTTTGCCCTTTCAGGGCGGATAGGACCGACAAAAAAATTGGGATTTTGCACGGGCAAAGCATATGCAATTTCCCTATCTTCCGCATCCCCCCAAAAAAGCAATCGCGCCAGCAACAAATGCCAGCGCGATCACCTTAGAGCAAATTCACCAAAAGCTTACCGCTGCGCGGTCTCCTTGCGGTTGTCGAGCATCTGCGCGCGCTTCACCAGCGAGACAAACTCTTGGCGATAACCCTCAGCATCCTCGCCGATCGCAGATTGCGCGACAGCAATGACGTGTGCATAGTTCGATTCCCCAGCAAACTCAGAGCCGCGCAATATTGCGGAAAATTCTGCCACGGCTGCACTCCAGCGCATGTCTTCGCTCGCGCTGTCGAATGCCAACGCATGGTTGGGTTGCACACGGGTGATGAGTTTGCTCTCATTGCCATCGGGTTGCTTGTACCGAAATTTGACCTGAAACAATTCGCTCGAATTGCCCGCCGAGCGGCTAGCTGGGGCAGGGTTTTGGTATTTGGGAGCATCCATCGAGCCGATCGCCTCCGACGAACCTGCGGGAATCAATTCATATAGCGCCGTAACCGTATGGCCTGAGCCCAATTCGCCAGCGTCTTTTTGGTCGTTGTTGAAGTCCTCGGCTGCGAGCAGCCTGTTTTCGTAGCCGATCAGGCGATAGGCTTTCACAGCAGTCGGATTGAATTCCACTTGGAGTTTCACGTCCTTGGCGATGGTGAACAACGTGCCGCCAAATTCGTGGACGAGCACCTTGTTGGCCTCCATAATATTGTCGATGTAGGCATGGTTGCCATTGCCTTTGTCGGCGAGTGTTTGCATTTTGGCATCTTGGTAATTGCCAGTTCCATAAGAGAGTACGGTCAGAAACACTCCTGATTCCCGCTCCTTTTCGATCAAGCGCTCGAGTTCGCCATCGCTGCTGACTCCGACATTAAAATCGCCGTCGCTAGCCAAGATCACGCGGTTGTTGCCTCCCACGATCATATTTTCCTTGGCCACATTGTACGCCAATTGGATGCCAGCGCCACCGGCCGTGCTGCCGCCCGCCTTGAGGTCCTCCAAGGCTGCCAGGATATCCGCGCGGCGGTCGCCAGGCGTGCTTGGCAGCACCAATCCTGCCGCACCAGCATAAACCACGATGGCCACGCGATCTTGGGCACGCAATTCCCTCGTGAGCATGGACAAGGATTGCTGTACGAGCGGCAATTTATTGGCCTCATCCATCGAGCCCGACACGTCGATCAAGAAAACCAGGTTGCTTGCGGGCAAGTTTTCAGTAGGAATTTCCTTGCCTTGCAATCCAATGTGTACCAGCTGATGCTGCGGATTCCAAGGGCAACTCGCCACCTCGGTCGTGATGGAAAATGGGTCATCGCCAGTCGGTTGCGGATAGTTGTAATCAAAATAATTGACCAATTCCTCGGTGCGGATCGCGTCAGCAGGAGGTAATTGGCTGTTGTTGATGAAGCGACGCATATTGGCATAAGATGCAGCGTCCACATCGATCGAGAAGGTGCTGAAAGGCGTCTTGAGAGGATCGGCGTAGGGATTCTCGACGATACGGGTGTAGTTTTCCGTGTTGCCGACGGGGGCCTCTTGTGTCTCTTCGGGCATGGGGATCTGCATCTCGTCGACGCTGACCGACTCATAAGTGGCAATGCCCTTGTTGCCGCCATTGGGGGCAATACTGCAGGCTGAAACGATGGCGGCTATGACCGCGACGGTGCAAATGAAGCTGAGTTTTTTCATGAGAATTTTGAATTGGGTTTAGGCATTGAACGCTAGGCCCAATTCGGAAGTTGTCTTGTGGATGGTGCATTTCACAAGCTTCACAAGATTAACAAAAGAGGTGGCTCATGGCCTAATATCCCGCAGCATATTGCGGGATGAAGAGTTGCTCCTGACAAAGAGAACCGCAAAGTTCGCAGACAGCGATGAGGCAGCATCGCCAGAGCCAAACGTTCTTTCTGCGGTCTCCAATTGACCTGTAAACCTTTCAAAAAATAATGCTCATCAGCTACTTTGGCAGTAAGGACGGATGGTTTGTCATTTCGACCGTAGTGATCGAGGGAGCGAAGCGAGCCGATCACGTAGCGGAGAAATCTAGCGTGGCAGATACACCTCCTGCTTGAAAACTCCTATTTGCAATTCCTGCCAAAAACTGCTTATCAGAAGGGCCATTTAGTAGGAGGTGTATCGAAAGGCGCAATCCCGCACCTTGTACGGGACGCTACATTTTTTGGCATTTGCTGCGGCTCTTCCAGAGCCTTGCAAATACCAAAAAACTCCGGTACCAATGACAAGCTATGTATATTTCTAATAATCAATAGCTTGAAAAAATGAATAAAATCGTTGTGATGGGACAGGGTGGCTGCTGTGTCGGAGGTGTATCCGTGCTCAAGATCCCTCGGCTCCGCTGCGCTACGCTCGGGATGACAATTCCGCTACGCTGCGCTCGGCATGACATGGCGGTTTTGTCATTCGATCAAATGGTCCCGCAGCAGCTGCGGGATGGTCACTCGAAATGACATGAGATTTGGCATAGTGGCAAAGTTCCAGACAAGCTGCAAAAAAATGATTTGGTGGTGAGCATGATAGTCGAATAGCCCATCTCAATCCCTCAATCCAAAATCACCACCTTCACCGTAGCACCCCCAAAATTCGCTTGCGCGACCGACACATGATAAATCCCCGCTGCCAATCCCGCCCGATCCAACTCCACGGTCGTGCCAGACACATGCGTCCACTGCCGCAACTGCTGCCCGAATGCATTGCAGATCGTGACGGTCGCGTCATCAAGCACAGCTTGGCTCGTCAGCACCGCCTTGCTGCCAAAAGGATTGGGCGCAACCAATAGTGCTAGCGCGCCTGCCGCGTCTGCGACTCCCGAAATCGTACCACTTTCATTGAGATGATGGGCATAAATGTCAAAATCAACTGTGCTGCGTTTGTCTTGCCAGGCATAAATGCAGCCGCCTGCCCCATCGGGTAGATTCTTGGGATTGGTTTGATTGTCTGCGAATGCGCTTACCGTAATCGTCCACACAATCGTTCCGTTTCCATCTAGTTTGCTGCTCACAATATTCCAATTGCCAGCGCTTGAATCTTGCCACACCAAGATGGCGTTGCCCAGGCCGTCTCCGACGATATTGGGTTTGAGCTCAGGGCCGCTGCCGCTGCCAACGACGATACCGTCTGCTGTCCATTGAGGCACGCCTGCTGCGTCGACCCTGCGGGCGTAGATGTCGCCGTTGCCGCTACGGTCGTCTTTCCAGGAAATGATGACGCCGTCGATGCCACCCTTGGCGGTCATGTCAATGGCACTCTGCGAGCCCGCATTCGTGCAGATCGCTACGCCATTGGCCGCCCATTGCGCTGTGCCTGCACCACTGACGCGTTGCGAATACACATCAAAGTTGCCGCTGCGCTTGTCTTGCCAGCTGATGTACACGCCGCCAGCGCCATCGGGTTCTATTTTAGGATTGCTTTGCGTGCCTGCAGCGTTGCAGATTGAGAGACCATTGGCGGCCCAGAGGGCTGCGCCGGAGGCATCGAGATGCTGTGAATAAATGTCATTGCTCGCCCCACCGCGCTTATCTTGCCATGTGAGTATCGCCCCACCAGCACCATCTGATTCCAGTCGCGGATTCAACTGATCGTTGCTTGCCGTGCAAACCGCAACGCCCCCAGTCGTCCAAAGTGTCGTACCATTTGCTCCGATACGTTGTGCATAGACATCAAATCCGCCGGTAGATGAGTCTTGCCAGACGACAATCGCCCCACCTGCACCGTCGGGGATCAGCTTGGCATCTTGCTGATCAGAAGGTTTCACCACGACCGCAACTCCATTCATGGTCCAAGCGATATTGCCTGATGCGTCGATCTTTTGTGCATAAATGTCGCGGTTGCCACTGCGCCAATCGTTCCAGACCATGATCGCTCCGCCAGAACCATCCTCGGTCATCGAAACTGCGCCTTGGTCTTGTGCCTCGGTGCAAATCCCTATACCATTGGCCGACCATTGAGCGACGCCAGCGGCATTGAGACGTTGGGCATAAATGTCTCCATTTTGCCCATCTACACGGTAATCGATCCAGCCGAGATATGCCCCCCCCTGATTGTCGGTGGCCAAGCGCACCTCTTGCTGATGCTCGATCGACACCGATACCGGTGTATTATTGGGACTCCACTGCGAGAATCCTGCAGTGCAAAAAGTACTCAGCAATGCTGCAACGATGATTGTATTCCTCATAACCGACCAATATTCATTCCCAAGACCGTAGGGGCAGCCAATGTACCTATTTTTGAAATATGAACAATTTGTTACGAAATCATTAACAATAATTCGACCCAAGTTATTGCTCGGTTGGCGCGAAATCGTGTTGGAAATCTATGCAGTGGGGTGCAAATATTGATTTTGTTGTCGTAGGAACGACGTGATCTCGTAGGTACGCCATGATCACGCAGGTACGCCATGCATGGCGTACCTACGTGATCATGACCATTCCCCCATCAACCCCTCAGCATGGTCAAAATCATCGGCAGGCGCGGATCTTGCTTCATCGCCCAGATCACGATGTCTCGGATGTCGTTTTGTTTGAGTCCCTTGGCCTTGGCGGCCTTCAGGTCGGGCTCTACCCACGCGGCCATCGTGCTGATGCCCATCTCATTGTACACCGTTTCTCCCGTTCCCTTGCTCAGGCCCGCGAGGAAACCGGGGAGCGCAACCATGTACATTTTTTTGTCTTCAAGCACCTTGCCATTGAGCACATAATTGGTGCCTGTGCGGCTCAGGTTGCTGGAATATTGCAAGTGGGCGCCGTTCATATAGAGGGATGCGCTCAAGCCCTTGTCGAGCAGCAGACGCAAATCGCTTCCCTTGATGCTGCCGTGCAGAATATTTCCTCCAAATGGCAAGGTTGCCAAGATGTGACGTTGCGTGACCAGGCCGCTGATTTGGTCATCGAGCCGCACGCTGCCGCTGTTGATGATGGCGAGCTCGGCAGTCGGATCCACCGTGCGCATCGCGTCGCAGATCAGGAATCCAAGGTTCGTTTGTCCAGCACGGATCGTGGCATCACGGCCGTCAAGCGGCTTCATTGCATAACCGAGCGTGTCATCGGGCAGGTAGCCCTGACTTTTCATGCAGTTGTCGGCAAAGTCTTCCCATTTCTCCACCACACGTGTCACTTCAGGGTCGCCCACGATCGTCTCGGTGATCGGCATCAATTGGGAGAAGATGTCGAGTTTGCGCGTCTTTGGATCATAAGTACACCAGTGCAGGTAGACCGACTTGGCATTGGCGTCGGCTTTGGCGATGCGTGTCGCGCCGACATTGTGCAGCATGTTCACGTGCTCGTGGCCGCCCATGAGCAGTGGCATGCCTGGGACCATTCTGCCCAGCATGCTGTCTTCGGTGATGCTCAAGTGCGTGATGCCCATCACGATATCAGACTCCTTTTGAGCAGCATTGTATGCCTTGGCGGCCGACTCGTAGACGTCGAGGTATTTGAGGTAAGGCTGCATGTTGAAGGGGAGCGTGACCCCGAGTAGGCCCAGTTTCACAGTGTCGCCGACACTGTTCCAGATGCGCCGCACCATAAAATCAGTCACAGGCTGACCGTTTTGTTGGAAATCGGCATAGCCGCCGGCGTCTTGCGCGAGTTTCACATTGGCAGACACAATCTGAAACCGACTCTCGGCAATGCGGGCTTGCAGATCGGGCAGCTTCAGGTCAAACTCATGGTTCCCAAACGTCACATAATCCACCCCGATCGCATTCAAGACCTCCACCATCTGCCGGCCGTTCACGCGCTCGGCCTTGCCATTGAAGTCACACTTGAGCGCACCCAGCAGGGAAGGACTCAGGTAGTCGCCCGAGAGCACCGTGATCACCGTGTTCCCGGCCGCCTGCAATTGCTTGCGCACCGTCGCCACGCGGGCCATGCCGGCGACCTTGCCGCCATCCATCGGCGAGATTTCATACACATCATTGAGTTGCAGCAGCACAAATTTGATCGGTTGCTGCGCCTTTTCCTGCACGGCCACAGGCCGCATTGGCTTGTCAGCCTCCACCGGTCGCGTGCTCAGCACTTGTTTGGGCTTGCAACTTTGCAGCGCAAGCAGCAGCAACAAAGCAGGTATTGCGAGGCCTAATTGGCGAATTTGCCTAAAGAAAAACTGGGCTTTCAGGTCTTTCATAACATCTCGATTGGCGATGGCGCAAGATAATGATTATGGACCAAGGATGAATCAATAATGATCAAAGGGCAAGATTTCAAGGCTTTTCAATTGGGCGCTGCCAGCCTAGGGCTTGCCGGGCTATGCGCTGCAAGTCCTCGCCCGCTACGCGGGCTGCGGGCTATCCGCTGCTATCCCTAGCGCATGCGTGCGTGGCGCACGACCGCTCGTGACACGAGCTCTCCCCTACCGCAACTCCTTGGGCAGCAGGTCGGCCCGGCCCGCGTGGCGATACATTTCCCTTACCCGCTGATCGATGTCCATGGCATACATATTGGGATAGTTGATGTAGGGCACCTGATCCAAGCCACCTTTTGGGTTGATTTCATAGGCCTTGAGGTCATATTCCATCCAGAAGGGATCGTCTTCTGCACCATCCAAATCGCAGGGTTTCAAGTTGTAGGTCAATATTTTGGATACGATTTCCAGCTTTTCGTCGGCGTCTAGGTCCAACAGCCAGGATTCCAACACCTCTTGCTGACACTCGCCCCCTTCGTAAGCCAGGTAGGCATGCGCTCCAAAGCTATCATGCTCAGCATCATAGATCAGCAGATCCAGTCCCCAATACGAAGAAGCCTCGCCGGGCGGCATGTGGCAAACCAATCCCCACCTTGCCTTGCCATCCAGATCCACCCGAAACGCCGCCAATGCCGTGTCGCAGCAGTAATGCTCCAATTGCTGCTCAAAATCCGTATCGAGGCGGGCCGCCGACCGATAGCTTGCCGATTGCTCAAATTCGTAAGAGGGAATCGCTACGAAATGCGTCACCCTTCCCGTACTGTCCGGAAACTGCGCTTGCAGCAACTCCCAGCGCGTGGGGCCTGCGCAACCGCAAATGATCCAAGCGCCAAAAACAATCAATGACCAGCAATATTTTTTCATCGCAACCTGCTATTTGTCAACGCAATATGCAACCAATTCGGCCCTACCACAAGATCGATTTTAGGATACAAGGCCAGGTGGCAAGGCACAATACCTCCACGCCATCCATGAATTCGGGTGGATCATTCTGGTCAAGAAATGGTGCACCATCACAATCCAGCCCTAAAAGCAATTCGATTATTCTTCGGAAACTTCCCTTATTTTGGATTATGGGCGACATCAAAAAGGCACTCACCCGAGGCGAACTCATGGCCCGTATCAAAAGCCGCGATACGCGTCCTGAGCTACGTGTGCGGCACTTTTTGTGGGCGAGTGGATTTCGCTACCGCTTGCACGGAAAGCAGTTGCCGGGCAAGCCTGATATTGTGCTCACACGCTACCAAACCGTCATTTTTGTACATGGTTGCTTCTGGCATGCGCATGCCGATTGCAAACAATTTACCATCCCCAAAACGCGCACCTCCTTCTGGACGGAAAAGCTCGCACGCAACCAAGCGCGCGATGCCGCAGCAACCACACGCCTGCAAGCGATGGGCTGGCAGGTGATCGTGATCTGGGAGTGTGAGCTGGCAGGATTAAATGGGCGCGCCCGACTCGTCAGGTTGATTGCTGAAATATTAGGTGCTGAGGGCATTTAGAATCCTAGCACATTACCCAAAAATGGTGGTGGCGGCAATCCAAGATCGCCGCCACCACCAATTCTGATTTTAAATGGAGAATAGGAAAATCCCCATTACTCCACCACCAAACGAAACACCTTGCGCTGTCCTGCTTCTGAAGTCACCTCGATCAGGTAGGTTCCCGCAGCGAATGACTTGATGTCAAACGCAACCTCATTTCCGAGTTCGGGCAATGCTTGCATGAAGACATGCTTGCCATACAGATCGTGGATATTCACCGTGACCGCATAGCCAATCGGACTCATGGTCTTGAGCCGGAATTCATTGCGGGCGGGATTGGGATAAATGCTCAAATCGGTCCAGTCACCGACAGTCGGTGCCACACCCACGATGCTGCTGATGCCGCTGATGCCAGAGCAACCGTTGGTGTCAGTCACCTGCAGCGAATAAGCGGCAGTCTGGGTCAATGTATATGTATTTGCATTGGCACCAGGGATCGCGCTGCCGTTCATCAGCCATTGATAGGTGGTCCAGGATTGGCTAGCGGTGAGTTGATTGCCCGCTTGGGTGAATGTCGGCATGGGCGACGGGTAGGCCGGCACGGTGATGGTCTGCACCAATGTGCAACCCAATCCATCGGTAATCGTCACCGAAATCGGGCCCGGAGCCAAATTGGCGATGGCGCTAGTCGTCGCACCATTGCTCCAAAGGTAGCTGTAGCCGCCAGCGCAAGTATTGCCGCCTGTGGTTGTGAGGTCGATGCCGCCCGTGGCGTCGCCCACACAGCTCTCCTCTAGCAATGCCGTTGTCTGCATTGCAGGCGGCGCCACCAAAACCACAGTGTTCACAACCGTGCCGCCAGCGGCATCGGTGATGGTCACAGTATAGGTGCCTTGTCCCAAGTTGGTGGCGATGGCCGTTGTCGCGCCGTTGCTCCAGAGGTAGGTATAGCCTGGGCAACCGCCAGTGGCGCTTGCTTGGGCGATTCCATCACTGCCGTTGGGGCAAGAGACGTTGAATCCGCAGGAAGTGGTATCGGTTGTGGCACTGCTGAGCAGTGCAGGCGCGACCACGGTTGCAGCAGCGCTGCAAGTTCCAGTATTGCCATTGTTGTCGGTGACGGTGAGCGTGAGGCTGTTCAGGCCAGCGTCGCTGCATGAAAAGCTCGTTTGGCTCAAGGAGACCGATGCGACGGCACAATTGTCGGTGCTGCCATTGTCAACGGCAGCTGCTGTGGTGCTGCCATTGCCATTGGGATCAAGGTTGATCGTGACTGGTTGGCAGACTGCGACAGGAGCCACATTGTCTACGGTAACGGTGACGGGAACCCTGATGGAAGCTGTGCAACCGGCGCCGATAAAGGTGATCACAACTTGGCCGTTGCCGAGTTGCACGCCAGCAGTATTGTTTTGTGAGGTTCCACTGTTGTAGGAGCCGCCGCCGCCGCCGCCAGATCGGCATTGCGAGCCTTCGCCGCCGCCGCCGCCGCCGCCACTGTAGCCGCCGCCGCCGCCGCATCCGCAGACAGCGCCGCCGCCACCGCCAAATCCGCCTTCACCACCAGGGCCGAATACGCTCGCTCCTGATCCGCCAGTAAATGAAAATGGCCCCAAACCACCCGTACAGCCGGAACCATAGGTCGAGTTTTGACCGGCGCTCAGCCAGCCTCCGCCGCCTGAACCGGTGCCTGAAGGTGCATTGCCAAAACCGCCATTGCCGCCTGTGCCACCCAACGCAGAGGTTGAGCCAGAACCTTGAGTACCGTCAACCGTGGTCACGGCATCCAATCCAAAAGTACAGGGCAGTCCCGACCAGTTCATATTGCCGCCGCCGCCGCCGCCAGCTGCGATCAACGGTTGGGTACTCGATGCAACCCGCCACGCAAATGTTCCGCCGCCGCCGCCGCCACTTGCTCCGCCACCACCACAGTTGTTCACGATGCCCTGCTGACCTACAGCAATGCCGATATTTTCGCCCGGCGTCACAGTAAAGGTCCCGATCATGCGCGCTCCTTTGCCACCATTGGTATTGCCACCTTGGGCACCCTTAGCATCAATGGTGATCGAAGTGACGCCTGGGGGCACGGTAAATGTTTGAACCGACCCCGTAAAGTTATAGGTCTGTGTACCTGTCACACCAGTCACTGCTTCTGCGTAGTAGGTTGTGGTCGCTGAGGGAGTGACTGAAAAATTGGCTCCGCTGGCAACTGTACCCAATAACACGCCACCAACGGGCTGCGTGTACCAATTGATGTTGTTGGTGGTCGAGACCGCGTTGAGATTGGCAGAACCACCTACACAGACCATCATCGGTGTAGCCGTCACGTTGTTGGGCGTGGCGCAAGGCTGCGCCAAAATCGATCCCAACGGGGCCGACAAGATCAAGAGAAGGGCAAATTTGAGGGAATTGTACAATGTTTTCATAGGCGAACAGAATTGCCCGATGGGCTGTTGATTGTGTGATAGACGCAAGTGAGCGCAGAAATTCTGCTTTATCAGTTGCATCTGCTTGCGAGCTTTCAACTAACCGATGAAAGTGGTCGCATAGCGAGAAACGAAAAAGTGAATGTCAGGAAAATCTACAGTAATACCAAACGATTTTGACCGTTTCGCAGCCCATGAAAATTGTGACACGTCCCCCCAACCACCATTTTAATCACGCCAATGGACCGCAAAAAGCGATGGCGGCAATCCAAGATCGCCGCCATCGCCCAAGTCTTTTCAAACATAGAACCCAGGGTCAGCACAGCGCATTCAACACCATACTGGTTCTGTAAATTCTGTAAATTCTGCTCCTTATTGTACCACCAACTTGAACAACG
>JANPHP010000200.1:0-4869 GCA_031424495.1 Bacteroidota bacterium
CAACGCCAATCTGGCCAATCCCTCGGGAACGAATAGCTTGACTGGTATGCCCGGTTTTGTAAATGCTAGCACCAATCCAACCAATGCAGATTTCCACTTGATGGCCGGCAGTCTCGCGATCAATGCAGGCACACGCAATCATGCCCCGCTCAAGGACAAAGATGGCAATTTGCGCTCGCTCACTGACTCGGTGGACATTGGCGCCTACGAGTTTCAGATGGCAATCGGCTTGTCGCAGCCGCTTGCCACAACATGGAATGTATTTCCAAATCCTGCTAGCGCTACAATTTCCTTGCAAACTGTGGACGGGCTCAACGTCGCGAATGTCATTTGCATTTACAATCACCTCGGTCAACTCGTGAAGTCTGAAAACGTGGGACTGCGGAATGGCGTGATCGACATCGATATCGCTGAACTTCCGATAGGCAGCTATTTCATCGTCTTGTGGCAGGATCAGCTTGCGCTAGCATCTGCCAAATGGATGAAGGTGGATCGATAGAGGAGCATAGCCGATTGAGAAAGGGGAGGATGGTGGGCATAAAACCAAGTATTTGGTTTTGATTGTTTGGAAATCAGCATCTGACAACTGAATATAAGTGAATTTGTATCTTCGTCTGAACCAATGTTCAAGGCTATGGAATCACATCCCCTTTCCGCTTTCATCCAGCAGTTCATCCCACCCAATACGGCGGCTTGGGATGCATTCTTCCCCTTACTTTCAGCGCATCAATTTGCCAAAGGTGAATTGGTCGCACCTGCACACGTGCCCTGTGACCGGTTGCACTTTGTCGCCCAAGGTGTTGCAAGGCATTTTTTCCTGGACCAAGACCACAATGAGATCACGTCTTGGTTCAGCGGGCCATCAGGCCTGGCCACCGATTACCGCGCATTTACCACGGGAGCGCCCAATATTTTTGAGATACAGGCGCTCACACCGCTGGAGACTTATTCGATTCACCGAGACAACCTCGATCAACTCTACCGCCAATACAAGGAATGGGAACGCCTCGGGCGGATCGTGAATCAGTTTTACCTCATCGCCTTGATTGAGCGCAACAACGGCATGTTTGTAAAAACTGCGCGCCAACGGTATGACGAGTTTTATGACCAGCACCGTGAACTCTTCAACCTCATTCCCCTCAAATACATCGCAAGTTATCTTGGCATGACCTTGGAGACCCTGAGCCGCATACGTGCCGAGCAACGGTAGCCGGGAAAAATTTGATCCACATCAAATTTTGTGAACCAAAATCAGGGCTGATTTGTGAAAAATCGTTCACGATGAAATTCAAGATCGCTCTCCCTTTTGCCTTGATCACGCTTTTGTTCGCGGCCTGCTTGCCCCCAGCCGATCCCTATCCATACGCTCCGCCGGCCACCGTTTTGAGCGAAGCGCAGCTGCTATCTGACAGCTTGGAAGCCTATATCATTCGCTGGGCAGCGGGCAATGCCTCTCCAAACATTCCCAATCACTTGATTCCGCAGGGCATCTCAGACTCTCGCAATTTTTACCTCAAAGATCCCGACTCGGTCACCGTGGAGGAGATCTGGGCGACGCGATTTGCAAAGCCGATCAACAAGGATTCGCTGCTCACGGGCATTCCGGACCCCAATTTCACCTATCTCTTTCTGGGAACGGCGCTAGCACCCTTTGGGAGCAAGCTCGTGATCGAGGGTGAGTTCCCGCATTGCCGCTTTTTTTCCTACCAGATCTCGCCGCCGCTCAATGGCACAGAGTACTATTCCCAGCGGCAATTTGGCACCGCTGAGGTAGGCATCGTCGACGCAGACATCGAGCCGCTACCCGGTCATACCAATCCTTTTCGCGTCGGAGCCAACCGCAATGCGACCTTGCGTAAATATCACCTTGAGTTTCCCTTGGTGCAAGGCAATCCCACCGCGCTCAATGCGCCGGCTCATGATTTTCCCTACCGTGGCAGCGGCAACGAGCGCAAGGGCGCCATGCTCGTCTACCAAGGTCCACTCGGGCACAAGACCGTCGCCGGCACACCAGTGCAATACCCCGGCGACTGGAATCTCGGCTGCATTTGGGTCCGCTATTATCAACCTGACAGTGCGCAGGGGCCACTCGCTGGCGTACCGATGCCCCGCGCCTGGTTTGAGCTGCCGAGCGGGCAGCGCTACTTTATCGGCTCAGACTTCAGCGCCCTCCAACGCCGTGCAGACACCACCTCTGCCAATCGGGTGACCGCTCCCAGCAACAATCCCAATTTCGGGCCCAGCGAGGGCTGGTACAAATCTTGGGGCATCACGCGCAGCATGCTCAATGGCATCTGCCAATCCAATGCCTGGAGCCGCCCCGACAGTGGTGCCCGCGTGCGAGCCATCGAGCTGGGTTGGACGGGCCGTGGCGAAAATCAGCCTGCGCCAGGCAATATCGAACCACATGCAACCACCAACAATTTTGCATCTTACATCGGTCGCAGCGCCTCGGTAGACGATGATGAGGTGCTGGTGGTCACAGGCAAGCTACCTACGATGCCCGCCACTTACCAAGGTCAGTCAACCATGGCAGCTGGGCAAATGCGCTATTGGAGCATCTGCGGCATCGATACCGATTTCCTCTCTCCACTGCCAGCCACAACCATCCACGCAGTCTCGGGCGATGACCTCGTACTCGATGCCGACCGCAACTTTGTCATCGCCTACTCGCGCTCGACCAACCGCCCAGCCAATGCCATCGCCGGAAACGGCGTGACGTGGGTCGATTGGGGCACGCAAAGCGATTTGGGTCTGCTCATGCGCTGGGTGAGTGTCGGGCCTGAATGGCTCTTTCCCCTTGCCCCGCATGAGCACAACTTGGATTTCGCTCACTCAGATTGGGCTGGTACACAATATGATAGCACCTTGCTTGGCCAAAATTGGCGGCATGGCTTCTTGCGCTGTTACCTGCCGCGCTTGCACAAAATGAGCGTCGCTCAGTTTGAGGCCATTGGTTCGCAGGTGGCCGCCGACAACGTCCCCGTCTGGGTGGATAGCAGCTATGACAAAGCTGGGGCTGCCGACTCGCAATTGGGGGTAGTCACTGCCAGCGCTACCTTGGATGGCAATCCCGTGAACCAAGCCTTCAATGCCAATGATGGGCTGGTAAGTACAGCTTGGTCGAGTGCTTTTGGTGTGCCTGCTGCCACGATCACGATCGACCTGGGTCAAGTGCGCAAGATAAGCGCGGTGAAACTGCATTGGGATTGGATTTTTTTCGGGAAGAATTATACGGTCGAGGCTTCGGTCGACGGCACGACTTGGACCAATGTCGCCACCGCAGTTCAGGAAAATGGTGCGATTGACCTCTATCCACGCTTGCAAGGATTGAGTGCACGCTACATTCGCCTCAACCTCACTGCTTACAACGTCGGCTATTACCGCCTTTTGGAGTTTGAAGTTTATACCATGGATTGTGATTGTGATGCCATCATCACGGGTGTCACGCCAGTAAGTCCTGAGGGCAGCTATCAACTTTATCCCGTTCCAGCCACTACGCACATCACGCTTTCGCGTGCCAATGGATCTCCGGTAACGATCACGCTCTTCGATCTCCAAGGCCGCGTGCTGGAGCAGCGACTCAGCAGTCAGACACGTGACGATTTTGAAATCAATGCCTTGCCAGCCGGGACTTATTTGTTGCGTATCACTCAAGGCGGCGGACGATCCACGACATTGAAGTGGATCAAACAATAGGGACGAGGAAAGTCGATCGGTACATTTTGAATAGCACAAATTGGGCGTGTCCTTACAGGTTGGGGAATTGCGCTGCTGCGAATGGACACATGGGCAAAACCTTCGACAATGGCAGCGAACATTATTCCAATCTGTTTTTGCTCGGCACCATCACCTACGCCCTGATCGGCATTTGCTTTCCCTCCAAGCTCGTTTGGACGCTGTAGCTGCTTTGCCTCAGCATTTGGTTTGGCACCGAGACCGGCTATGTTTCCGGAGGGGATGCACAAGGCGATCTTCCTTTACCCCATCAAAGCGCATACCCCACCGTAACCCCAATCGCATGTGTCCACTTTGAAAACCCATTGATTTCCATGATATAAGGCATCGGCACGATATGCACCATCGGCGTATAGGCGACCTTGAGGATCCAACGACGCTCAGGGATTTGGAAGCGGTAGCCCGCACTGAGCGCACCCAAGGGAAAGATTCGGCCACCCCAATATCCATAGCGGGCAAAGTGATATTCAAAGGTATTTGTGATCAGTATCCCAGCTCCGACCTCCAGGTGATGGCTGCCAAAGGAGAGCTGTTCATACAGCATGACCGGAAATCGCAACTTGGCATAAAAGCCTGGTCGTATGTATTTATCCGCGACATTCGCTCCTACGCGAATGGCAGATTTGAATCGAGGACGGTTCACGAAGACGCCTTCGTAGTTCAGCGACCAACTGTTGCAAGCTCCCATGAGCTCGAGTTGGATGGAATGCCGATGCAGGTAAGGCCGAGGACCCTTGATTTTGACTTCCGTCTGGGCAAGGCCGAAGCCATAGCAGCCGAGCAGGATAAGAAGCACCAAGTTTAGCTGTTTCATGGGGAATTGGTTGTGAAATGGAAAGATCGGGATTTTTTTTTGGATTTTCAACCCCATATCGGGCGGTACTAGGGCAATTGCATGAAATTTGCGAGCGGTCCCGCACCTAGGGTGCGGGAGCCGTACGCTGACCCGACCCGAGCCTCTGGCGAGAATTGAGATGGTCAAATGGTGCTGGATAACCTTCAAAATTAGCTTCTCTCGCCATCCCGCACGGTAAGTGCGGGAGCGTCGGATAGCCCTGCGGCCGGAGGCCGCGGGCCGCAATTTGTTTTCCTGCGATTGCCCTACGGGCGGTACCATTTACCTAAGGGCGC
>JANPHP010000201.1:0-3302 GCA_031424495.1 Bacteroidota bacterium
GCATTGCCTGTAGGCGTGGTGCTTGGCTTGGCGCTCTTCCTCGCCCAAAATGGCTTCAAAGTTTCTGCAACGCTGGCGATCGGCATATTCGGCCTGCTGCTGCAACCATGCCTATGTTGGGTCGCCAACCACCTGCCCGAATGGGGCGCGGCCAATGAACTCGTGCCCATGGGATTCTTTTTCGGCTCCTCTATATTGGCCGCTGTATGGCTGCGCCGCACCGAAAAGCGCAAGCTCTGGCCAGCTTGAAACTTTGCAATTTTGCGGCGTCCAGGTTTGCCTGCCTCACATTCCACATAAAAACCACCGATTTCAACAAGCCATAAAATCGCATCATCAATCCATGTAAATTGGCGGCATGAAATACAGCGGCAACCTCGGCAAAATGCATGTCCACCACACGGATCCAATTACCTATGACTTGGAGTTTGGCAATCAGGTCTTGCGCATCACTGACGCGATCGGCAAGCGCATCCGCATCAGTTATGCTGGACGCATCAATTGTGTGAACTGCGGCAAAATCACCAAAAAAGCCTTTGGCGAGGGTTATTGTTATCCCTGTTTCATCTCTGCGCCCTCCAATTCAGAGTGCGTCATCCGCCCGGAACTCTGCGAAGGGCACCTGGGCAAGGGCCGCGACCCTGAGTGGGAGCTCGCCAAACACGTGCAGCCGCACGTCGTCTACCTCGCCCTCACAAGCGGGGTAAAAGTCGGCGTCACGCGCGTAGACAACATTCCTTCACGGTGGATCGATCAGGGCGCTTGGAAGGTCATCATCCTCGCAGAAACTCCCTACCGCCGCCTCGCAGGCGAGATTGAGGTCTTCCTCAAAGACTTCGTGACCGACAAGACCAATTGGCAGCGCATGCTCAAAAACGAGATGGACACCGAGGCCGACTTGATCGCCGAGAAGGAATCCCTCCTCAACGAGCTGCCCGAAGAACTCGGCCAATACTATTCAGAAAACGACAAGGTTTTTGAGTTTCGTTATCCGGTCGGCCAATACCCAGCCAAAGTCACCAGCCTCAACCTCGACAAAAACCCTGTCGTGGAGGGCATTCTCGGCGGCCTGCGCGGACAATACCTGCTCCTCGCCTCTGGCGAAGTGATGAACATCCGTAAATTCAGCGGTTATTGGGTAGATTTTGAGGTGGTGGAATGACGTGAGCTCCAGAGTGATTTGCTTAAGTTAGTTTTTTAAAACTATCACCGTACGCCGTGGCGCACCGTCTTTTGGTAGTCCCGCTGAGCAGCGGGATAGCTCAATGCCATTAGTTTAAGGATTTCAAGGCTTCGGATGGAACCGCAGAGTTGCCATTTGCGGCTTGCCAAGTCCAAAGGACTTAAACGTGGATAGCCCCCGGTAAAACCGGGGGTTAGTGGCGTTTATAGTTCATCAATCCGCCGCAGGCGGATTGAATGTGAATACAGTACAATGAATTTGGAATCATGTTCAACCCACTTCGGGGTTGATATTTATATGCTATTGCTGACCATGGGTTTCACCCACGGCTATCCACGTCGAAGCCTTTCAGGCTTGATGAAATGCATCACCCAATAGAAGAATTCGCTATGTCAATGGAACTGGGGGCCGACTTTTGGTAGTCCCGCTACTGCCATAGCGGGATTGCGTAAGGATATGATCCATATAAAGGCATTCCCCCCGAAGGCACGGCATAATCAATCAACTACACCAGATCCAAAACTCAATTCAACCCTTCGCGAAATTCGCGCAGCGTGCCGCGCTCATGCAGCAGCACGTGGATTGCCCTGCGAATGGCGGTGAGCTCGAGTACGCGTTCGCGTTGCTCAGTTCCCATCGACATTTCCCCATTGTCATTGGATCCCGCAAGCACCAAATTCAGAATACCCTCTACCACGATCCCAAGTTCAGCATCGATTTTGCTCAGCATCAACTCGTCTTTCCGAGTCAATTTTGCGCTAAAAGCATCACCGATACGCGTGGGATCACCACCCATCATTTTCAAAGCCTTTGCTACAAACTCTTCCATGTCACTCAATTCTAGTGCGAGTATACGGCGACCTGCACATACGCGGTTGTGAGTTTTAGACCAATTCACTCAGATCATCGACCAATACGCAAAGCCTACCGCCAAAAGATTCGCGGCACCCTAACTAAATCGTTAAAGTGCCGCGAATCAAGAGGTGGTTAACCTTCAATTATTGCTTCACAAACTTGCGCATGGCGTGCAAATCCTGCCCTTGGATTTCGAGCATATACATGCCAGCGGCGAGCGCGGAAATGTCCATCTGCGTCGACCATTCGCCCGCCGCCAAGGGCACACCAAATTGGTGCACGAGTCGGCCGGCCATGTCGCGGATTTGAATCTGCAAGGGTGAGCTTGTAGACAAGGTCACCGACAACTTGAGCTGATTGCCCGCAGGGTTGGGCCATAGCTGCATCCCAGCATCGTTGAGGCCATCTGCTGCACCCACGATATTGATCGCAACGACCTGGCAGCTCGAGTCACTGCCACAAGTGTTGGTGACCGTGAGGCAGACGTTGTAGGTGCCGTTTTGGGCGTAGGTATGCGTCGGATTTTGCACGCTGCTGTTGCCGCCGTCGCCAAATGTCCAAGCCCACCCGGTATTGCTACCCGGCGTGATGTCGTTGAAAGTGTAAGTGAAATTGTTGGGAGTGAAATTGAAGCTCGTAGCCGGCAAGGGGCAGATCGTAAGCGACTGGCACAGCGTGTCGCTGTAGCAGGCGTTGAACGTGATCAGGCATACGGTATAGGTACCCGCAGCCGTGTAGACGTGCGTAGGGCTCTGCTGTACACTGTTTACCCCATCGCCAAAGTTCCAAAACGACGATGTGCCGTTGGTGGATGTATTGTTGAAGGTGGCGGATGATTGCGTGACCGTATAGTTGAAGATGGACACCGGCTGGGCGCATACCGTGACGCTCTGGCAGGTGGTATCGCTGCCACAGGTATTGCTGGTGATCAGGCAGACGGTATAAGTGCCTGGCGCAGCATAGAGGTGACTGGGGTTTTGCAAGGCGCTCGTGCCACCATCGCCAAAAGTCCAAGCCCAAGAGGAAGGATTGGAGCCCGAGCCGTCGGTAAACTGCACATTGAAACCATTGCGCACCGAGCCAAAAGCAGCATTGGGTGGCGGACAGCTCACGACCACAGGCATACAGACCGTGTCGCTCCCGCAACCACTCGTACTGATGAGACAGACGTTGTAGGTGCCAAATGTGGCATAGGTATGGCTCGGACTCAAGGCCGTGCTCGTGCCCCCGTCGCCAAAGTTCCAGAGATAACTCGTGCCGCCGG
>JANPHP010000202.1:0-10812 GCA_031424495.1 Bacteroidota bacterium
CCCACCGAGCCCCATTTTTGGTACTGGGCATAGCTATTGACATAGATGCCCGTGTGTTTTACAAATTTGGTCGTGCGGTTGTAATCGGCCTCGTCCATGTCCTTGGCGATCGGCTGATGGTTGGTATCCGCCAAAAAACAATAAAGGTAGCCGCCAAAAGCATTGTAAGGATCGCCCGGCTTGTCTGATTTGGCATGGTGCACGTGATGGGAAACCACGTAGATTTCCTCGGGAATGACCTTGATGCCCAGATTTTGCGTGAAATACATCCAAAACTTGTTTTTGAATTTGAATGCAAAGTGGGTACTGTAGCGGTGGTACCATATCGTGCCATGGGTACTCATAAATGCTCCATAAGCAATAATCGTGAGCACACCATACCAAGTGAGGTAGTTGGTGATGAAAACAATCAGAAAAGGCAGCAAGCACAAAACCCAAAACCACCCGACAAATGCAGTCCAGTTTTTCTTGGTCTTGAAAATATTCATTCTGGAAAGTGCCTCCGCGAGCAGCTGCTTGCGGGAAGGTTTGATGAGATCGCCATTGGCATCTTGCCACCCATAACTCGGGGGCTGTAACACGCGGTCAATGAAGGACATGCAAAAATCAAGTTTAACCCATGAATCAAGAAAAAAATGCAGGCGATGGCACAGAGGCATCGCATGCTACAATTGGGAGGGCCTCAATTGGCCGAGACATACACCTCAGAAACGAGCATTGCGAGCCAGTTTTTCTCGGCTGACGCATGTTGCTCCTTGAGGCTTGCTGCCTTTTTGGAAAAGATTTTGATAGATGGGTGATAATGAGGTTTGCTGAAAATTTTCGGGCAATGGTGAGCCAGCAGCCTGTCTGCGCAAAATCGCGTGGCGATTGCCAATGCTATTGAAGATCGTTGCTGATTGGGAATTACACTTGATTCAGTGATCAATTTAAAGGTACATGCGATGCTCCTACGCTGCAAGGGCGTTGTTGGAGGCGGACATGTAGCTACAAGTTGATTGATTTCCAGCATAAAAAGTTGAATAAGCCAAAAAATCGGGGCAACTCCAAATCGGCGGCTGAAATAATGCAAGGCTAGGTGCAAAATCATTTTTTTTGCACCCATTTTGGACGACATCCATTACTTAAGATTTTTTGTTGGTTGGAGTCCTCCATGTTGGAATCGTGTGAAGAACCGATTTTAACATGAGCAGTAGGAGGGAGGTGGCGCTCAACCGCGCGCAATGCGCAGGCCAATGTAATTTTCGATATTGTCGGGACGGTCTTCCCAGCGGTAAGTGCTGCGGCAAAACACTGCATAATTGATGTAGGAGCCTCCGCGTAAGATGCGGTCGTTGCTACCGGCATTTTGTTCCCAAGTCGGAATGTGCGTCGGATCGGCGTAATCTTTGGGTACGCGGTCGGCGCACCACTCCCAAACGTTGCCGCAAAGGTCGTAGAGCCCAAGTTCATTGGGCGACTTGGTGCCGACAAGTTGGGTCTGAAAACCTGAATTGCCGTTGTACCAAGCGACGGCAGAGAGGTCGTCGGATCCGGAATATTTGTAGCCTTTGCTCAAAAGGCCGCCTCGTGCAGCAAACTCCCATTCGTTTTCACGGGGCAGGCGGTATTTTTCGCCAGTGAGCTCACGCAGCTTGTGTACAAATTGCTGCCCCATCTCCCAACTTACGGAGTCTACTGGGTGGTCCAAGCTCGTCTGGAAATGGCTGGGATTTTCACCCATCACCGCTACCCAAAAGGCTTGTGTCACGGCAAATTTGCAAAGTTGAAAATCTGCAACCTCCACTTCATGCACTGGATTTTCTCGCGGATAGTCCTTGCAGCCCATTTGGAAGGTGCCACCTTGTACATGCACCATCTGTGCGTCGATCGTTTTGAGGATATCCATGCGGCAAATCTAATGATAAGAAGTCGCGCAGCCACGTCACCGTGCAGATTTGTAGAACCTGTCTTAGCGCTACCATCTATATAGGATTGCATCCGCCCGCAATGCAGTCGGCCTTGGCAACAAAAAAAGTACAAGCGCTATGGAAAATCATCTTTTTTTTCGTCTATTCACGAAAGGTTCATTTTTCGCCACACTTAATCAAAATCACCAATGCCAGCTGTACAAAGCGCTCATAAAGTCGGCGCATCCACACTCAACATTCGTCGGTCGCCGAGCAGCGCCGACAGCTCCAACATTATCCAAGCCCTTCCTAGTGGGCAAATCGTCCGTTTTTTGGCGGATGCAGGAAATAAATGGTGGCAGGTCAAAACCCTCATCAACGGCACTTGGCTCACAGGATTTGTGCACAGCGACCACGTCACGGCGATGAAAGCAGACGCTATCATCTACGACGACCCGAGCGATGCGATCCACATGAAGGAAGGTCTCGCATCCTCGACCCTCAATGCAATCAACCTGCGCGCCAACCCGCTCGGCATGCCCAATATGCCACGCAGGAATACATCCCTCGATTCCAGCCAACCCACCGCACCCATTTTGAAGATCATCGACTTCCTCGACGTCGAGATTTCCAAGCGCTACGGCCCCACGAGCTCCAACACCTATTGCAATATCTACGCCTACGACTACGCTTACCTCAACAGTGTGTTCATTCCACGTGTGTGGTGGAATTCAGCTGATTGGGCGATCATCAAGAAAAAGAATGAGCGTGAATTGATCTATGCGACGACCGTCGTGGAGCTCAATGCAAATTCCCTCCACGATTGGTTCAAAACGAATGGCAGCCTTTTCGGATGGACCAAGGTCAACGATCTCGATGCCTTGCAAGCGGCAGCCAATGCTGGCAAAATCGGCATCGTGACCGGCAAGCGCAAAGATCTGAGTCGATCAGGCCACATCTGCGCTGTCGTTCCAGAAAATGGCACGCGTCGTGCCGTGCGCAACAGCAGCGGCAAAGTCACGCAGCCGTTGATGTCGCAAGCTGGCAGCTCCAACAAAAAATATTTCAACTCCACCTGGTGGACGGGCTCTCAATTTGCAGAGTCTGGCTTTTGGGTGCATGCCTGATCAGTCGATCTGACCCCAATCACCCCAAAAGCAAAGTTCGCAAAGCGTGCAACGATCATTAAAATCGCTGCATGCTCTGCGAACTTTGCTCTTTGCATTTGAGCAAAAGGCTTTTGACGCCTTTTACTACTCAATTGCCGAAATTATTTCGAAGCATCAGTTTCGTTGTCCGACAGAGTTGAAACCGGCGTCGAGTACGTTGATGAGCCAAGCCAAGAGTCCGAACAAGAAAATCGGGAGCCCGGAAAATGGAATCAATCCTGGTATGTACATGAGATAGCCCCAAAGCAGGGCGATGCCCAAGAAAGCAATGCCCTTGCCAAATTGTCGTTTGATGAGCTGCCCGACACCGGGGATAAACGCCGAGACAATTGCTGGGATTGCGTAAAAGCCGTTTTTAGATTTTGTCAAAATTCCCATGAGAGACTAGGTGATAAATGTGTTCTGTGCTTATACGAGAAAGTCGATTTTGCGTTGGATTTCTAATTGCAAATGGACTTGGAGTGATCGCTAGCGTTGCAATGGACCCAAATCCATCCCCAACGGCAACGTTTGATACTCCATTTTGCCATTCACCAAGCGATGGCAAAAGCTTTTGGTTCCGCTGATGTTTGGTGCTCCGTCTGCCTCCATTTCAAAGTCCTCCAATTGCTCGATCGTCAAAATCTCCATGTTGCCGTCTCCGTCGGTGTCCATCACCCAACTATTTTTCACCGAGCGCATCGTTCCAGGCAAATACAAATATTTGGCGACTTCGAAATCCAAGACCAAGCTGTCTTCCTGCATGTCGAGTATGTAGAGCTGTATGTTTTGCTGTTCACGCTGCCCTAGCAAGTACCCGCGAAAGCGACCTTTCGCGTCTAGTGGAAACCACCCGAGCGTGGCCACAAAATCTCGCTTCCACTTCAAGGGCACATACCTGAAATGCGCCCCGATCTTGCTGCCCATCCATTGCATGTTGCTGATGTTGATGTGCAGGGAATCGAATTTGAGACGCGGAAAATAGCGATCATAATCGCTGCGATAGGTTTGGCTACGCGCCGTGGCGGCCGTCGTGATGACGATGGCCAGCATTATAAGATAGGATGAAAGTCTTCGATTCATGATTCCCTCATTCACAAACGTACATCAATAGGATTGGTTTCCAAGCCCAATTGGGTAAATACGCATTGGAAGACCGCATCAAATTCCTGGCCATTAACGAAGCGCAACAAGGCTTCCTTGGCGAGCGAAAATTCACGCACTGCAGTTTCACGCTTCAGGCGCAGGTTGCGCTCTCGGTGAATCTGCAACATTTCGGGCGAATCATAGGCCGGGCCAAAAAGCAAGCGCAAATGCTCTTTGCAACGCACCTTGATCCAAGCCTGCATCATTTCGCTCTCCTTGTCAGACTTCATTTCTGCTGGGCCTATAAGGATTCCAGCTTGGCCCTGCAGATTGAGCGATTCCCACCATGCCGTGAGTGCACGCAAGCTGTTCTCGCTGTCGAGATCTGCGGTGTGGAGTTCGTCGACCGTGAATCCTTCTCCAAGTGCCGCACCGACCTGCTGCAGGAGGGTGTGCTGAAGCATTCTGGTTTGATTCATAAACACTTGGCCTTCAACGGCAACGAGCTCGGTCAAATGCCAAGCTGTAGCAGCACGGTTGTCCAATTGTTGTGCTGCAGCCTTCAGAGCAGCAAGCGAGTGCCGAGCACGGTCGAGCTGCGCAATCGATTGCCCGACATCGAGGCCGCGCTGGGCGGCCGCTGCTAATTTTGTTGCGGCAGCTGCAATTGCATGCGATGCCGTTGTCGTCACGCTGCCATAAACTTCGGTGACATGCGTAGGTGCCTTGTTGCCAAGCGGTGAGACCACGGCCTCCATGCACAACCATTCGCTCTGCAAATTCGCCCAGACGTCAGCGCTTTCCAGCTTTGCGGCAATGGATTTCAAAAAAATCTGCGATTCCTCCTCAGTAGGGAAATAGGGGCGCCCCGAACGTGTGTAAACGGCGCCGATCCCTTGTCCTTTCAAAGAAAATCGCCGTTCAGCCGCTTCTGCATTGCGGCACAAGACGATGACCACGGCAGTGCCATGCTGTATTTGGCGGGCGACAAGCAAGCCGACGCCTTTTTTGCGGAAATAATCGATGGCCTGGGCTGGATGCTCCAACAAGCCCGGCAAATTGCTAGTCGTTGGCGGGCTGATGGTGGGCGGAGCGTAAATGAGCCATCTGAAATGTACCGCGCGCTTGCTCAAGTGGAGTGCCGTTTGCAAAAATGGCCCCTCTTCGAGGTTAAGGTTATAGCGGTCTGCGGTACTCACCAAGACGCGTGGACTCGTCCATGCCATGCTGATGCTGTGGTCCACAATTCGCGTGTTTTTTTGCGCACCGATCCAATGCATCGGTCGGCTCGGCTGACACCAGATCTGATGGGCTGGAACGGAGACCGTGCTGCGCTCAGGGTAACGGAGCGCCGTCAATTCGCCGCCAAAAACGCAGCCTGTATCGATATTCACCGTATTATTTTGCCACGATGGCTCAGGTATGGGCGTGTGCCCATAGACCACAAGCGCTTTGCCCGTGTAATCTGCAGCCCAGTTGTGGCGCACAGGCAGACCAAACTCGTCGGTTTCGCCAGTTGTCTCGCCATACAAGCAAAACGAATGAATCTCCCCGCTGCTGCGGCCGTGCATTTCCGCCTTGAGTCCGGCATGGGCGACGACGAGCTTGCCCGCGTCAAATTCCAAATGGCTGCTCAGATTACCGATAAAATCCTTGATGCGCAGCAAAAATGCAGGATCGGCTCCTTGGAGCTGCGCCATCGTTGTCTCCAAGCCATGTTTGAGCTGCACATTGTTGCCGCTGAGTTTGCGCATCAACTTGTCGTCGTGATTGCCGGGCACGCAATAGGCAGCTCCTTGAGCGACAGCATCCATCACGAGTTGGATGACGCCGGGCGTCTCAGGACCACGGTCACAGAGGTCGCCGACAAAAATGAGCTTGCGGCCTTTGGGATGATGCACACCAATTTGCGGATTGGATACAGTTGCGGGGGTGATCACATATCCCAGTTTATCAACGAGTTGTAGCAATTCAGCAAAGCAGCCATGCACGTCGCCGATGATGTCAAAAGGTCCCGTCGTGGAGCGCATGTCGCTGGGAGCGGCATACCGCACCACTTCTACATTCGTCTCCGGTGAGACGATGTAGACGGGGCGCAAGCCCTCTGGCTTGAGTACATCTTTTGCAAGGTCCACGTCAATGATTTGCTGACGAATGGCGTGTCGGTCTGGGCTTCCAGGCCGTTCAGCGTTGCGCAGCGCGCAGATTTCCAGCGGTGTATCGAGCACGATCGCAGATAGGCGCGTGTGATACTTGCGAGCGAGGCGACGCAACTCGCTCCGCTCTTGGTGGATCAGGAGGGAGGCATCTACCACACAAGGCTTGCGATGCTGCAAACGAATTTCTATGGCTTTGTGCATGAGTGCGAGCGTGGCCGCATGCAATACATCGTCGCTGCCGTCGTCGCCAGTGATGGCGGCAAATTGTGCGAAGGAGATGATGTCGTTGGCTACAAAATTTCGCGCAGCGAAGTAAGACTTGCCGGCACCTGAGGCACCAATCAAGGCTACAATGCCAAATTCAGGAAGATGGATTTCCATGGTCAGTTTTTGGTCTGAAGGTCAAAACATGCGATTTGCATCTGCGGAAATTCCGTTTCCGCGCGTAGCACTTGCACATCGTAGGGATGGTTGCTAGCGATCTGCGATGCCCAATTTTCGAAGGCCGTCGGATCAGTTTCAATCCAAACGATGCGTTTGGCAGCGAGAAATTCAAAAATCATGTTTTCCATTGCTGGGCGATGCCACTTTGGAAACAAGGATAGGAAATCGGCCACAATGACGAGCTCATGGCCGAGGAGCAATGGATTTTTGAACAATGGCGAGTTCGAGATCAATTTAAGTTTCTGTTTTTGATCCAAGCTGAGTGTCGTTCCAGCGTTCAGTGAGTTGATCGCCGCTTGCAAGACCGCCACTTCGGGGTGGGAGAGGGTCACTTTTGCAACAGCATCATCGAGCGCGTAGGCAGTTCCCCATTGCCCGCGCTCTGGCATCATCAGCAAAATATTTGGAAAAGTCTGATCCACGCACAACTTGGAAACCTGATGGTACAGGGCTTTGAGCTCCTCATCGCTCGGGGCGCTTACAGTGGTGGATTGCGAGGCTACATCATCTTCCTCCATGAGATTGCCCAAGGCAAGGCGTTTGCCATGTTCGGGGAAACGTGCCAAGGAATGAATTATTGCTTCCAAATGCGGGTGCCCCTTTAGGCTGGAATTTGCGACTTCCAGCATCGATCGCGTGGCAGCTTCTCCAATCCAATAGATATGGTCGGCGTCCAGGGCACAAAGCAGCACTTGTAATTGCGCCAAGGCATCCGCAACACTGTGCTTTCCCTTGAGGATGATGTCGAGGCAGGGGGAACTCGCACCAGCATCGGATAGGGGTACGATGGTCAACTGCCAGCCGAGTGGCCTGAACCATGCATTAAGCGTTGTGCAGTCGAGATTGGTTTCGACGGCGGAAATGGAAATTTCCAGTTGGCGCGCAGTTTGTTCTGCAGCCGCGATGGCTTTTTCATAAGCCTTGCCGATGGCGAGGGCAAGCAATGCATTCGCCGAATAGGCACGCGTGTGAACATATTGCCGCAGCGGATGCCCGGCGCCTGTGAAGACGCCCTCACGTGGCAGGCGCTCCTCCGCGACCTCCATGATCAATGTCACTTCGGTCTGATCTTCTTCCAAAATCGGGAAAAAGACCATCGCATTGCCGTAAGCGAACTCCGAGCGATGTACCCGCTCGGGATCCAATTGCAGGCACCGCGCCAAAGTTTTTGCGTACGGACCTTTTTGAAGTATGCTGATCAACATGGGTTTAGTGGTTTTTCATTGGTTCATTCCCCAAAAATCGAAAGTGGTATCTATGCAAAGTGAACGATCGGACCTTCCTAAAATGAAAAATGAGAAATGAACCAAAGTGCATTTCCCATTTTCCATATCCACAAGGGAAACTTATCAGAGGTGAAGGTAAGGCGCGATCACGAGCGACACAATACACATCAACTTGATCAAGATATTCATCGATGGGCCAGACGTGTCCTTGAATGGGTCACCAACGGTATCGCCAGTCACAGCAGCTTTGTGCGGCTCTGAGCCTTTGTAAAACTTCTGCATGATGCCATTGACAGGGATGTCGACGCCTTTTTCAAATGATTTTTTGGCGTTGTCCCATGCACCACCAGCATTGCTCTGGAAAATAGCCATGAGCACACCGGCGACGGTCACGCCGGCCAAAAGGCCGCCGAGGACTTCTGCACCGAATGCAAAGCCGACGATAACCGGTGCGATCAGCGCCATGGCGCCTGGCAGGATCATTTCGCGGATGGCAGCCTTGGTTGAGATCTGCACGCAGCGATCATAGTCAGGCTTGGCGGTAGGATCACCAGCCAACAGACCTGGAATTTCTTTGAATTGGCGGCGCACTTCCTCGACCATTTGCATCGCAGCGCGACCTACGGCACCCATCGCAAGCGATGAGAACACAAAGGGGATCATGCCACCGACAAACAAACCGCCCATGACTTTGGCGTTGCTGATGTCGATCACGTTGAGGCCCGTGATGCTTTTGAAAGCAGCAAACAATGCAACGGAAGTCATCGCCGCAGAGGCGATGGCGAAGCCCTTGCCCACAGCTGCGGTGGTATTGCCGACCGCGTCGAGCACGTCGGTGTTTTCACGCACTTCTTTTGGAAGACCGCTCATTTCAGCAACACCGCCAGCGTTGTCGGCAATCGGACCAAAAGCGTCGATCGCCAATTGGATACCGGTGGTTGCCATCATGCCCGAAGCCGCCATCGCGATACCGTAAAGGCCTGCAACAGCGTAGGAACCCATGATGCCAGCGGCAAGGATGAGGATCGGAAGGGCAGTCGACATCATGCCTTGGCCGAGACCAGCGATGATATTGGTTGCAGCGCCGGTCGAGGACTGACGCACGATCGAGTTCACTGGACCGCGACCCATTGCCGTGTAGTGCTCGGTGACCAAGGAGATCAAGGTACCGACCGCAAGGCCGATGAGCGTGGCACCAAAAACATGCAGGGAGGTGAAATTGAATTGTTTAAAAAACTCGGATCCAACCTCGCCCGTGGTTTCGATCAGGTTGGCAGGCAGCATGTAATTGATGATGAAATATGAGGCGATCGCCGTCATGATCACAGCACCAAAGTTGCCGATGTTGAGGGCAGTCTGTGGATTGCCACCTTCTTTGACCTTGACCAAAAAGGTACCCAAGATCGAGAAAATGACACCCGCAGCAGCGATGATCAAGGGCAGCACGACGGCAGAGATGCCGCCAAAGCTGTCATTTTGACCAGCGACGGCCACACCCAGCACCATCGAACCCACGACTGTAGAAACATAGGAGCCAAACAAGTCGGCGCCCATACCAGCGACGTCGCCCACGTTGTCACCGACGTTGTCGGCGATCACAGCAGGGTTGCGCGGATCATCCTCTGGGATGCCAGCTTCCACCTTGCCCACGAGGTCAGCACCGACGTCGGCAGCTTTGGTATAGATACCGCCACCGACACGAGCGAAGAGGGCAATGCTCTCAGCACCCAGTGAAAAGCCCGTGAGCACGCTCAGCACCTTGAAAATCTCGGTGTGGTTCACGTGGGTAAGGTCGCCTTCATAGAGGTAGCTCAACAAAATATAGAGGCCAGAAAGCCCCAACAAGGCGAGAGCCACCACGCCAATCCCCATCACGGCACCACCTGCAAAGGAGATGTCGAGCGCCTTGGAAAGGCTTGTGCGTGCGGCTTGCGCCGTGCGCACGTTGGCTTTGGTAGCGATGCGCATGCCCAAAAAGCCCGCCAAGGCAGACAATGTAGCACCCATCACAAAGGAAAGGACGATCAATGGATCGCTGACTGCATGAGCATTGGTGGAGGTGCCGGCCAGGGAGACTATCCCCAAAAGAGCCGATGCCAACACGACATAAATGGCGAGTACCTTGTACTCAGCCTTCAAAAAGGCCATCGCGCCTTGCGCGATATAGCCTGCGATCTCTTTCATTCGATCATCGCCTTGGTCTTGTTTGACAACCCAAGCTGCTCTGATGTAAATGAAGATCAGGCCAAAAATGGCCACTCCCGGAACTGCGAAAATAAGACTGTTCACTTCGTATTCGTTTCTAAATCCATTCAAAAAAAACGCGGCCCAAACTTAGTTCATTTTCACCAATTGCCAAAAAACGTAAAGCATTATTGATGGGCACGTAGCATGATTGCTGTCCAATCAGGCCTTGCGAGTCGGCAATAGCACCTGAACCGATTCATTTTTGACTTTATGAACCAACTTCAAATCGCCAAACAGGTTACCAAAATTGGGATATTGCTGGCCGAAAGCGACGAAACGGTCGCAGTCTTGTCTAGGGATGGGCGACGATCAAGTGTAAAAACGGCAAAAAGCCGAGCGAACTCGGCTTTTTGCTGTTTTGCGTTCGGAAACGAATTACTTCGTTTCTTCAGCTTTTTTGTCGCAGCACTTGGCGTTGCCTTTGGTGCAAGTTTTGCCGTTGGTACCTGCGCTGGTCGATGTGCTGGTAGCTGTACCATTTTCACCGGCAGTTTTGGAGGCGCAGCAGCCTGCTTTCTCGCCGCTTTGGCACTCTTTTTTCTTCTTTTTGCCACCTTTTTCGCCTTTGAGCACTGTGCTCACGGCAGTTTTGTGGGTTGCAGCCTGGGCAGTT
>JANPHP010000203.1:0-17730 GCA_031424495.1 Bacteroidota bacterium
TCTGCCGCTAGACGAAATGCGCCGTCGTAGAAGGGCGTCAGGGGTTCAGCGGTGCGGTTGCGCGTGCCTTCGGGATAGAGGAGGATGGAGTAGCCGGCATCCAAAGCAGCTTTCATCCGCTCAAAACTCTCCGCACGGGACTCAGCCGACTTACGATCCACCAAAATACAGAGCCGTTTCACGGTCAATCCCCATATCGGGATCTTCGTCATTTCCTTCTTGCTCAGGAATTTGTACACTCCGGGATAGGCGGATGCATTGATCAGGATGTCGAGAAAACTGCGGTGATTGGAGACAATTACAAAGGGCCCCTTGCCCTTGAGGTGCGCGCGGCCATGCACCCGCCTGAAGACGCCCGTGAAAAAGAGCGTCACCGGCGCGATGATGTGGTGGCCCATCCAAATAATGACCCGCTCGGGCCGCCGCCCAAACAGCAAAAAAACAATCGTCGTGATCGGCGTCCAAATGAGCAATTGGATGCCAAAGACAATCACGCCATACACGGCCCAGACCTTGCGCAACACTTTGATCATGGGCGGAATTTAGGAAATTTTTGATTTCGGGGGTCCAGAGCCATCGGCCGCATTCACAAAAACAAATCACGCATCCCAAATATCCACATCCATTGCGTCGTCCCTATTGCTTTTCATTTGATTCGGAGAAACACAGCAGGCCTTCCCAATTTGGCCAAAATTCCTTAACTTGGTCAGGGTAAATTTTTGAGCATGTCCAGCAAAGAGTTGAAAGATAAGATTTATTCGATCATTGAGCGCCACGAAACGAATGACGCTTGGTTGGCTTCTGTCTTTCATTTGCTAGAGAATGCTGCACGTGATGCAAATCAAAATTGGTGGACTGAACTCAGCACACTCGAGCAACAACAACTCGACCAAAGCATTGCCGCCGCCCAGCGGGGGGAGTACATTTCGAATGCCGAGGTACTAGACGGCCTTTAAAAATGCTACAAGAGATTGTATGGACCAAGCCCGCGCAGGAAAATGCAGCGTCCATCAGCAAGAATGTGCACCAATTTGGGGGATCAAGAGCTGCATCTACTTGGAAGAAAAGATTGACCGCGCAGATCGACCTTATTCAGCGATTCCCATTTATCGGCATGGCCAATCCTGATCGTCCAAATCTGAGGAAGTTTCATCTCAACGCTTTCCACTTTATCATCTACGAACCAATGCCAAGCCAAATCATTATTCATGCAATCTTCCCCTATCGGAGCAACAAACCGCCATTTGTCAGCGAATAGCAGCAAAGTCTGTGACAAAAAAGCAAGTGCAGCATAACTCACAAATTAATCTTCGCGTGCAACCCAAAGAAAACTCCCCCAAATTAGCAGCATGAAATTCACCAGCCACCACGTCGATACTTTCTGCGCCGCAAGCCACGACCGCAATCCCCTGCACATCGATGCCGAATATGCCAAGCGCACCCAATTTGGCCGCCCGGTGGTTTATGGCGTCGCGGCGGTATTGTATGCATTGGGGCAATGGGCGGCAGGGCGCAGTTTCAGGCTCGACAGCCTGCGCGCGATTTTCAGGAAGCCTTTGTTTGAAGGCGAGGAATATACATTGCACATCGATGAATCGGCCGACGGGCAGGTCACCGCAAAGTTCAGAAAAGGCAGCGTCGAATACAGCGTGATCATATTCACCGCCGAATTGCTCATTGCGCCGCCGATGGAAAGTGGCCAATTCTACACGCAATTCGAGCGCCGTTCGGAGGCTACGGATACACCGATCACAGGCCCGACTGAGATATATTACGTCATGCATACAGGCGTGTGGGCAGACTTGGAATCGGCATTTCAACTCAGCGCAGGCAGCATGCAGCCCCACCAATTGGCGACGCTTTTGTGGGCCAGTTATTTTGTGGGCATGGCCTTGCCGGGCAGGCAGGCGCTCTTTTCGGAATTGCAGATCACCTTTGCGCCCGTCGATTTGCAAACCGCCAAAGTCGAATTGCATTTGGACGAAGCCAATTTTGACGACCGCTTCAACCGCTACGTGATCCAAGGGCAAGGGCCGGGGGTGTCTGCCCTGCGCATCACCGCATTCGCGCGCCCCCTGCCGGTCGACTTCCCGCTCAGCGCCATGCCGCAATTTGCCGATGGTGCGCGACCGCTCGCGGGCAAGGTCGTCTTCATCTCAGGCGCGACGCGCGGCTTTGGCGCAGCCATGGCACGCATGTGTGCCCGCGCAGGCGCAAGCCTAGCCCTCAACTACCGTGGCGATGCAGCAGCAGCCGAGGCACTCCTCGCCGAACTCCACGCACACGGCAGCGTAGCCGCAGCCTTCCCCGCAGACATGAGCGACCCCATTGCCGTCACCGAGATGGCGACCGCAATCGCCGCGCAATTCGGGCAAATCGACCTCATCGTCAACAACGCCGCGCCACCCATCCGCGACCTGCAATTTCTAGAGCAAGACAATGCCGAAATATTGCGTTTCGTCGCGCAAAATCTTAGCATCACCCTAGAAACCGCGCGCCATCTCCTGCCCATCCTCGCCAAGACCGGCCAATTCCTCCACATCTCCACCAAATATTTAGTCGAGCCCGTGCGTGGATTCGCCCACTACCTCACCGCCAAAGCCGCCCAAGAAGCCCTCATACAGGCGCTCGCCCTAGAAAATCGCGACCCTGAATTCATCGTCGCGCGTTTGCCCAGGATCCTGACCGACCAGACGAATCTGCCCTTTGATTTTGATCCGCCCAGGCATCCTGGGGAGGTTGCGATGGAGGCGATAGCGGCGCTGGAGCGGCGTGGGGGGGGGGATAATTTTAGGGTTTTGGAATTGTTTTGAGGGGGGGGGATGTGGATTGGGAAACATAGCTGGGCTAGAAAGGTATTCAGAAGTAAGGAGCGCATTTTTGAGGATGGAATGAAAAAAGCCCAGCTGGGCTGGGCTTTTTGGCGGGGGCAAGCGTAAATGCCACCTATTTTGATAGGATACCTTGGAATTTTTGAATCGACACGGAGTCCGCGTCATCGAGAAGCGTAAGAAGGTGGCTGTAGCGATTGAAACTGCTGAATAACTTGTCAGCATTCTGGCTAGATTCTCGTTCCTCCACGTAGAGCTTTAGTTGTGTATCTATGATGGTAAGCTGTCGTTGGTAGTTACACTTTTCAAGGTCATTGCTTGTTCCCGCTGAACAATAATCGATATTCGGATCGAAGTCAATCCCCATCTTTTTTATGATTTTTTTCCGCATCATAAGCAATTTATGCATCTCCTTCACCATATCGTACAATGATGATTCGAAATTCGTTCTATAGTCATCCAAGACTGGAATTATTACAGGGTTTACAGTGAGCCTCGTTGAATCCACGATTTCCCTTGTCTCCAACTTCCTCAAAAAATCGATCGCATTCTGAAATTCTCGATAGGTCGTGACATCGAAATCTACGCCCGATGGGATGTTGTAACGAACCGCAGGACCAGTAAGACCGATACTTTTTAGTGAGAAAGTGACCTTACTTTGACCTGTTTGAACCTGCGCTGCAATACTCGCGAGTGAACCAATTCCTGAAAATTCAGTCTTTGATGCTAAACGAATAAATTTCAGTTCTGTCCTCAGACCTGCTGCGTATCTAATGGTTGGTAGTCCATCACAATTGCAATCCTTGTATTGCAGGTAATCGATTACAAGATATTGCGTTTCACTATCAATATCGCCACTTGCCATACCAAATGCCTGCATTGATGCTTGCATCGTTCCGTCAAATAGGTAATATCGGTATTCAAGGCCAGAGGTCAGTTCGGATAACGAGCTAGGTATTTTAAATCTACAGGTTCTTATCGGTAGCACAAGCGATTTAGGCAGCGATTGATCGACATCATGTGGATCGAATGAAATCGCCATTATATTATATTTGAGATCAGTTGCTTTTTTTTTCACACCTAAGTCATATTGATACTGCATTTGATTCTTCTCAACGGGGTTGTTTGGGTCATCAGACTCGTAAATTATACCAAATTTTCCAATGATCGCCTTAGCCAGGTAATATTCTAGAACGGCACGCGTGTAGTATCTTTCATCCGCAACAATAACGCTATTGTCAAATTGCGATAGATACTTCTTCCCTTTTGGCTTGCCTGCTGTCGCTAGGGTTACCATGGCGAGAATAATGAACACCGTAACTGGAATGATGGGCATGATTTTTTTTAAAATCCGATAATACATCTGGCCTCCTTATAGAAAAATGTTAGAACTAGAAAATGGCAGCATCCGTTAGTCAGATGCTCCAAAAACAGATTCAAAACATCAATATTTCACAAATCCAAACAAGAACATTTTAAGCCCACAATTCCCCAAAGCAGCACATTCATGCCATCCCCAAAAAAATCCCTAACCACCTCAAACGATGATAAATCTCAGAAAAAACACCCTCCCAATTCCACCAAACCCCAAAAACACCCCGTCAAGAACTCTTCCCAATCTCAATCATACCCCTCCCTTCGGTGCGAGAACGCAGCCACATAATCGCCTCGCGGATGCCTGGGAAGTGGGCGTCTGAGTGCGCTTGCGTGAGGGCTTCGAGCGCATCCACGAGCGCCAATGCGCTCGCGCGTGGCCATGCAAGCCCGCCACCGCGGTAGAGCGTCTTTAGGAAATCGAGTATCTGTTGCTCAAAATCATTGATGCTGTATTGCTTGAGGTAGCGCTGCACCATCGGGAATAGGTGGTCGTAAAGGTCCAGGTTGCCGAGCTCGTAGTGCAGGATCAGCAGGTAGATGCGTGCTGCACGCTGCAAGTCTTGCCGAACTTCGGTTTTTTCAATGTTCAAGAGTTTGAAAAGCCACGTAAGTGCCTCCTTGGGTTTGCCAAGGAAAAAAAACATCACCATGAGGTTGAAAATGAAACCCATCAAGCGAGAGTCAGGGATGATATCGCCGTATTGTTCGAGGCCTTTCTCAATTTGAGGAGCGAGTAGGGTCGCATCCTCGAATTGCCAGTTGTTGAGGCAGTGGAAGAAGGTGTAAAAATAAAAATTGGAGAACTGTTCGGCACGTTCTTCGATACTGACACAGGAAAGTTGCTGCATTTTTGCCAAAGTCGATGGAAATGGAGACCAATTCTTCGTCCTCTCGCAGATACTGAGATAATTGGAGAGCGCACGTTGATATTGGAAGGGCTCCTCTTTTATCCAATGTGGGTTGCCTTCCCAATGCGCCACATTGGCTGCATATAAGGCGAAAGCATCATGGAGCTCACCAAGTAATTGATGACAATAGGCACGACACAAATAGAAATAGCTTCGAGAACGGAAGGTCCTCGCAGTTTTGACATCGGCTAGCAAAGGCAATTGGATCGATTTCCTCACAGTGTGTAAGGCCGATTGCCGATCTAGCTGCATTTGTTGTCGCAGGAGCGTGTAGAGGCGATCATACAATTCGATGTATTGGTATTGGACATCAAGTTTCTGAATGATCAATTTCCGTTCCTCTTCGATTCGGTCCAATTCATCGGCTAGCTTATCACGTGAAGTGATTTTCACCATTCGCCGCTCAGTGTCAAGCAAGACCAGCAGGTCCTGAAAGCGATCATGTTCCTCTCCGAGTTTTTTTGCCTTCTTAAGAAGCTTTTGACAATGAGCTACCATCCCTTTTTCCTGCAAAAAGGAAATGTCTTGCAACAACTCGCGCATTTGTATGTTGACACCCTTGCCACTCTGGTACCCGCGCATGGCCTTGAGGATCATCTGAAACAAATAGTGCTTTTGGGAAGCTAGCTGAGCCGCTGGGACTATCCTTTTCAGCACTTCGTCATCGGGTTCCTTTTGGGCAGCAATTGCTTCAAAAAGTCGTAGATAAATATTCTTGTCTCCCATCACATGCCGTTTGGCCTGGACTGTGAAGTAGCGGCGCTCGGTTTGGTCGAGGGCGTGGATGAGTGCTTCTAGGGGTTGTGCGGTGGGCATAGGTGACCTGGTTCAATGGAGGATGGAAGATAAGAAATATTCGCCTTTAAGCGCTTGGGAGTGTTACAAGGAGGCTTCATTATTGCCCAAGTCAGCATTTCCTTCACATTGTCAAAAAAAACAGGGCACTTTTGTTTGGTCATGAGACTACATGCTGTATATTGGTGTAGATCAAGGCCACATGAAATTCTTGAAAATAATCTATATTCGTGTTTGCATTCAAATCTTTGCCTTCGCGCTTGTTGGCAATATTGCTTTTGCCCAGGCCCAAGCCGATTCCGCAGGACAAATTACCCTCAAGGCAGGCATACCTGCTGATTGGTTTCCATCTGTGTGTGGATTGGTGAATTCCGGCGAGTATTCGGAGATTGCAAACGAAATAGCATATAGGTCACAATATTCAGGGCAAAAAAGCCAGCAATTCGAGAGTTATGATACCAAGGCACTTATTTTGGCCAATGCCATTTTGGATCGTCAGTATTTTTACACATCACCCTCCGATACATTCCTTTGCGATACTCTCGACAATTTCGTGAAATCTGGGGCAAGCTTTGACGAATTGCTTTCCTTTGTCTTTCATGATCGTAGAGTGCTGACCTGTGATTTAGATTCCAATTATTCTGAAATTGCATCAGAGGCTATACAAAGGACAGTATTGATCGTGCCGAAGAATCGACCTAAATTTGGAGGTAAAACACCGATCATAGGTAGCTTCAAAGGGAAAAGAAAAGAAATTTATGATTGGATATCCGGGGCATATTGTGATACTTGTAGGTTTCAAGAACAGGCCGTTTTTGAGCGAGGCACAAGGAGTGGCGTGCTCCTCAAGCCTAGATGGATACTAACCGCTGGCCACAATCTATTACCTGGCGACGAGTGTATTGTTGTGCGAAAGTTTGAGGAATCGACAGAATTGGTTGGCAAGAAATTTAGAGCTAAGAATATCTCTACGGGAACGATCAGGCATGTTGAATTTGGAGCTGCCCAGCAACCAGACTTTGCGTTGATCCAACTCAGTGAGCGCTTCAAAGTTCCGAAAATGGATATCGATTCAAGATGCAACCCTTCAAAACCTCTGTTTATGAATGGGCATCAATTGGGCATGCAAATGGTGGCAGATAATTCTGGGAGTGTAGCCCGTTTCCCGGGTAGTCATTGGAAGAAAAACTATTTTTTCGCTGATTTGCACACATATAGCGGAACCTCTGGCGCCCCAGTCTTTTCCTATGAAATCATTGATGGGATGGCAACGAACCCCGTGCTTCAAGGAATTGTAATTGGTGGAGGGGGCTTGGACGATTTTGTTGAAATTGAAGACGATTGCAATGGTAGAAACTTCAAGTGGAATCCCAGACCCTTGAATAATGCTGTAGGCACAAGAGTCCTTCGACTAGATGCGATTGATTCAGTGGTGGGAAAAATTATCCGGCGTTCTTCCGTAATCCCAAAATCGGTACGCAATGAGGCTGAGGATGAGGGTGATACAGATAATCTTTGGCTCACGGCGAATATAAATACTGATTCTGTATTCGTCGTTGGTGCGGAACTTCATGTTCGAAAGCGCGTTAGGCCACAAAGAATGGATAGCATTTGCAAGCTTGATAGCATAGTATCGGTTTTTCTTTGCGACAGTACGATCAAGATTTACAAAAATAGGTCGCTGAAAGATAATTATTACACTGATGCCCAATCCAGATTGCCAGTCCATCAAGAACTATGGCCATTGGATATCCAAGTTGCCGGCGAAATCAAGCATCATTTGGAGTTCAAAAAGGGAGATCGCTTTGTTGTTGACGGCACACCTTTACCTACCGCGGATGGCGAAACCTACAATTTACTCGATGGAATTGGTGTCTCAGACGTCGTCGATGAACTTCCAGACCTGAGAAAGTACAATCGCCATTTTATGTGGCTTTGCGATTGCGAGTATATCGAATTGCAGGCGATCAATATGGATAACAATGAAAAGCCAGCTATTTCCATCAAGACCGTGAAGCCTTTGGTTCCGATTTATTTACGTACAGAACTAGCGGATCCTAAGAAGTAGTACCCACCGAAACTGAACGCTACCGCGTCACGCTCCAAGAGCCAAAAGACGCAATATATGCGAGCTGTAAAAGCTTTAATCCCCCCAAGACTCACAATCCCCCCACCCCCAAAAAAGCGGCCCTCAGGCCGCTCAAACCCACAATGCCATCCAAAACCACCCCCACATGACTCCCAATAATCCCACCAAACTTCATTTCTCACACCCAATCTGCCGCCGCATCTTTACACCGTGAAAGCATGCTGGCAGCCGCGACTCGGTCCAGCGAACGAAAACTCAATGTCTCTAAAAACTAGTCTGATGTAATTGTCTGCGGTGCGCGGCTGAGGTCGTTGTTGCTGAAATGGCAGCCATGTTTCATGATCGAGTGGGCCCGCTCGACCCGGAATTGCTTTGCCTGTCGCATGCGCAATTGTTTGTGAAGTGTAAATTTTAAACCAAAGGAAATTCTATGAAAACTCAACCACAATCTGTGGCTCAGGCAAATAATGCCTGCGCTGCCTGGGCAAATACTGCCCTTTTCTCAACCAAATTGATGGGTATTTTGGCCTTCTGGATGGCTTTTGCGGGCTTGCAGCTCCACGCCCGAACCTATACACAATATGACTTGTCGGATTTTGTGTATGCGGTGAATGGACCCAACACAGTGCTCGCACAAGGCGATACTGCTACTTTTGAGGTCGTTTTGGGCAACGAGGATGCCCCGGCCTACCATGTCATGGGCATGCGGCTGGATCTTGCGCTGAGCAGCCTCGCGCAAATTCCCAATGCGTCTACGATCTCGGTCGATGGCTCTTGGTGTTTTGATGTCGGCAATCTTTGTCTGCGCTCCACGGCTGGAGATGCGTCGCTCAGCCTCCTATTGCAAGCGGCAGATGGCTCCTCGAAGTCGGGTGCTGGATTTGTCTTTAGTTTCCAACTCATTGCCAAACAGGATGATGTGGAGCCATCAGACATGATCGCAGCCATCGATGGCATCGTGATCGTGGAAAATATCGATTTCAAAATGGCGCAATATCCACAAGGCAACGCGCTCCCCATCTGTGATTTTGGCGATCAATCTGCAACCAATACGTTGGATGCATCCATCCGCACCAAGCCCTGTTTTCCGAATCCTACACAAGGGCGGCTGCAATTGCCATGGACACTGGAGTCTGGAACGCAGGTGCAATTGATCGGCACTGATGGACAAGTGCATGTGCTGGATGCGCAATATTATTCCGCAGCAACATTACTGGATATCAGCAATTTTCCTGCTGGGGCCTACCAATTGGTGGTTTTGTGCTCGGGCAAGGCGATTTATCGGGATCGGATCCTCAAAATCTAGGGAAGAATTTGAGTTTTCGTTCTTTCTGAGGCGCGGCCCTGCAAGGGGCCGCGCCTGCTTTTGTTAATCAATTGCAGTGGCGCATTTACCCCTTCAAGCGTTGGTCGATTTTATCAAGTAGCCATTGCATGTTTGCATACTTGCGACCATTGAGCACATTGCCTTGCAAGCTTTTTAGTGCGCTATGGTCATGTTGCGGGATGCGTGCAAGTTGCTTCAAGTGCCTGATGAAAGCTTGCAAATTTGCCTTTCGCTGCCCATTGAGCTGGGTATTGCGCTTTACATACATCCGAAATGAATCGGTGAGGCTGTCAAGCCCAATTAGATTTTGGGTTTCGTAGTGAATACGCAATAGTGCCACGCGTGCATCGATGCCATAAAAAATGTCTTCATAATCCTCCAAAACACGGTATAGAAAGCTCTCTGCCTCGGCAAATCGCTTCTCTGAATAAGCAATGGTCCCAAGTGCAAAATGATAGGCATTTTTGTTGAAGTCGCCCGCGAGACAGGGGGCATATTGCTCTACAAATTGCCTAGCCCATGCAAACTCTTTGAGCCGACTGGCAATCACGACAATGTTTTTGAAATGGCTAGATAGCATGGCAGATACATTTTCCAAAACTTTCTTATCCAGCATTTCTTGGTAAATTTCAAATGTTGTTCGGTTGAAATGCACATGTCCTTCATTGACTCTGCGGGCACAATAATTCAATGCCGCAGTATAAAAATCCTCTTGCGCCTGCGGCTCCAAATTGGAATTTGCGAGTAGGCTTTTGAACTGGGCATAATCATCTTCCAATGCCGGATTCAGGGTGCAGCGATACAAATGATACATCATCTGGGTGCGCGATGGCAGCTGCGACAATTGTCCCTGTACCTCATCCAAAAATGCTTGATCGTCGCGTATTTGGCCCTTTTTGGTCACCAATCGATGGTTGAGCTGCATGTAACACAGCTCCATTTTGTGCATCAACGAGGCACGCTCCTGCTGCGCAATCAAGGCATCGAGGTTTACGTCTGAGTCGCGAATCGGCTGCCGCAGGTCATGTGCATACCGAATGATACCGATTTGCACAAGCGTTTCCTGCACTTCAACTGAGGATAGATCTCTCCCTTCTTGCGCGGCCATGACCTGCTGATGGTAATTTGCCAATAACTGATCTGCCCCAAAATCATAAAGCGATTGCAGCGTGTATTGTGATTGCAAATATTCATTATTCTGAAAGCGCCGCTCGGCAAGAAAGCGCATGTACAACCGCACAAGTGCCGTAGCATCCTTGCGAAGTCGGTTCTGATCGAAAGGCTGACCTGGCAAGATCAATGCATAAGCTTCCTCCTCAGAAATATTGCGCAATTTGTAGCGCAATAGATTCTCTTCCAGCACCTCCAGCAATTTTTCAAGCCTAGAAATCCTATTGAAATAAGGCGAGGCTACAAACAATGCAAATTCCTTGCGCTCGGCTTCCGGCAGGATTTTCAATAGCTGGAAGAGTTTGGAATCGCGCATCGGCTACGGGCCTCAATCGAGGCGCTTGATCCAAGTGCAATATTGCGGCTGCCCGATCTCTGTAAGACCTAGTTCCAATTGCAAGATCGCACCTTGAGCGATCTCGGCATCGCCGGGAAGCGCACGTCGCGTGATGTGGCAGTAATCCAACCCCATTTCTGCATGTGGCTCCGCCTTATCCGCGCTTGTGAGAATCTTGAGATCGAGATAGGTATATAAATTGGTCTTACCGCGCATCTTGCTCAGGTCTTGTTGCCTGATAGACAGCACTTCGGCTTTGACGGTGAAAATCTTACTTTCGGCCATGGGCTGGGTGGATGATGGGCTGGGTGAATGACAGGCAGCAAAAAAAAGAATTGGCAACCAAAGCAATTTACGGAGTAAAGCTCGGGTTGCCAATTGTAAATATTGGGGGCAATGTTTCAATATCCCTGCCCTGCGGCGCTTATTTTTTCTTGGGTGCGGCCTGAGTCTCGCCCTCGGCCAATGGGGCCAAGGTCACCGACTTGTCGCCTGCTTGGGACTGCTCGTACATGTCTTTGTAGAGCGCATTCGGTAGGCAGATGCCCATCATCGAGCCACTCGGAGCGCTTTTACCTGCTGCCTTCACCGCATCAACCCCAAAGGTCGTGCAGTTGAATGAATACAAGTTATAGTTGGCGTTGCGCTTGGTATCGATGTAATTCATCAAAGAGTCGACTTGCGTCTGGGTCAGGTCATACTCGATGCTGCCTTTGGGTTGATGGGCCATGTCTGGCTCTTCAACGCGACCGGGAACCCATTTAAAAGGGTTTTTGGAGAAGCCAATGTGCTCGGGATTGTCGCTCGTGCCTGCACCGGGGGTGAGGCCTGCGTCCACCATTTTTTGGCTCTGCTCCGGGTAAGTATGGTCGCCCGTACGATTGATGAGTGGCCAAAAACCCCATGAGCCATAGCCTGCTTCGATCAGCGAACGCTTGGGCTCGGCCATGTCGGCGGGAATGGTAGCAGGATCGTTGTAGGTCATGCTGATCCATGTATGCCCGACCTGTGCGCTGAGCAACTCTCCGAGACTGAGTTTCGTACGGTCGACGGTCTCGGTATCAGCGTGCAATTTGAGCTTGGCGACTGCACCACCTTCGGCTTTCGCAGCGGGCGCATCGCCTTCTTTACCTTGCACGGCGGCAGTCTCTGCACCTGCGGAAAGAGCAAACGGAGGAGCCTGCTTCATGTTTTTGGCTGGAGCATCCGGGGCGGCGGCCTCGGGCTGCTTATTTTGACGCACTTGCTGGGGCGCTGTTTTCATGACGATACTTTTTTGGCAATAGACTTTCTTACCGTGAAGATGGCAATTTTGAACGAGAATAGCAAGTGTTAAATTTCCTTGGATGACTCAATTTTTCGGGAATGCTCGCCGTCTAGTTTTGGCATAAGGCTAGATGGGATTAATGGGGTCCAAAAGGGTTGCCTCCGAAAGCTAAGCAAACGGTAAATTCCTCACTCACCAGATGCCCATTGAAAGGTACGATTAAATGACACCTCACTTCCCCGCCATTGCAAATGCAAATCGATATCCAGGATCTTCAAGACTCCCTTCAGTTCCTTGCCTGCGACCTGATCATTGAGTTTCTCTTCTGATCCTTGCAGCCATCGCTCATTGCTCCCTGAGCTGGGTTTCAATTTTGATGTCCAAATCGGCCCCGGGATGGTCGTCGTGACCAATGTGAAGGCCCCAAGCGACTGTAAAGCAATATCTTCCGTCCATTGCGCTCGATTCAGGAGGAGGCGCACTTGACTAACTTCTGCGGTCGCGTATGGCACGAGCGCGACAACATAAATTGAGCCATCGCTGTTCCATTCAGCGCCCTCCGGCCCGCCTCCATGATGTGAAAACAGGTCGTAATGCGTTGTCGTGTCACGCTGCACCTCACTTGCAAGTTCAGCCTTCCAAGCATCCGCAAGGTTCAAATCCTGCGAATCGGCATATTTTTCATCTAGCAAATAGTGACACCGCATCTTGATGCCATGCAGCAAAGCGGCCGGCGTGCCGCTCGTTACTGCACCTCGCGAAAGGCATCCCGCAAGGCCCATCGACAGAAAGCCAAAGAGCAGAAGGCAATGTAGGAACTTACCAAATCCCCGTGCTCTTAAGCGGTATATGCCATGCAACGACACGTCTTATTTCATTTGGGCACCGATCTTGCCGTGTGTTCCGCCGCCCACAGACATATAGCCATCGCCTTTTGCGGAGCCATTTTTCACTTGAAAAGCAGAGATCATGGTCGAGACATCGGCTGATTCAGCGATGCCGAGCCCGATGAGCGCAGCCTTGACCGCAGCGACATCCTCTGGGATGTTGGCGCAGTTTGCGTTGCTGCCGACCGAGAAAAACAAGCTAAGCTTGCCTTTGGTGATTGCGACATTGTTCCAGATCGCTTTGAGCGTTTCTGCGGGAAACCCTTCACGCCGTCCCAACCGACCGCCGTTTACGTGACGATCGACCACAAGCTTTTTCATCGCTGTGACGATCTGGTCATCGGTATAAATCTGACGTAGCGCAGCATACCAAGTGAGGCCGTCATCCTTGACATAGTGCCACCACTCCTGCTTATTGTAGGATTTTTCCCAACCATCGTGTGCTGGAATGCGCTCAAAACCGTTTTTGTCCAAGATCGCCGTGACGTCTACAACTGGCTTTTTGGTGACACTTGCCCCCATCCCATTGGAGTGAAGTGTTTTCTTTTCTTCGTCAGTAAAGGTCTTTGCGTAAGCACTTGCCGCACCCGCCTCATTGGCTTCGAGATAGATGCGAAAATACATGTCACCACCACTGGGGTTTTTGGCAATCACCCACTTGAGCGCTTGATTGAAATCGACGGCGCGGCCTGATTTGTGCCAAGAGAAATTGTCGGCACCGACTTTTTGGGTACCCGCCCCCAAGCCGCGGGTGGTATCCCCAAAGCCTGTCCCGATGTCTACGCCCGTGAGGTTCTTGACCTCATCGATCGCGGCATTGAGGGGTGTCACAACGGCATCGCTGATTTTGTTGGTTGTACGGTCGTTGACAGCGACAAATTTATTGGGTGGATCGGCTGTTACTGATTCTGCGCCAGCGGTTGCGTTAGCGGCGCCTTTTTGAGCAGCTTCGGCAGCCCCCTTTCCGACAACATCTCCAACACGCTTCATCAAATCGGCGGTTGTATTGATACCCATGGCATCACCGCCGCCACCAGCTTCATTGGTACCTGCGCCTGCATCGGCAAACAGTTGTGCTGGCGGGGAAGCGCTACGCTTGATTTCGCTATCACCTTCCAGCTGACCGGAGCCTTGGGCATCCTTGCGCTGCAGTGTATCTTTTCCAGTAGCCATAACAATCGACGATAGACATTTGAACAATAGACATATAGGCATCTGCCATCACCCTAGGGGCAATACAGAAAAACAAGTTTATGCAAAATTTGGCTAAAATCCGAATGCGCTTGAGGCCGAAATTTCAATCAGCGCTCTCCGTGCCTCGTTGGTTACGTCGATGTTCCTCGATATGCATCGCCATCCTTCATACCCATAAAAGTATGCCTCCTTCTCCGAATGAAGAAGCATATTCTTCACTTAGGATTCCCTTCTTTCGCGAAAATCGATGCTCAATGCACCCCAGCATAGATTATCCTATTGCTTTTCTACTTTCCAACTGCGTATGCCCTTCTCGCATTCCATCCTTAAAAAGTACATCCCGCTCGACAACGAACCCATCTCGAGTATGCCAGCAAGACGATCCCCATTCCACTGAGGTGTCAATGTCATGAGTTGCCTGCCGGTGAGATCCCAAAGACTCAGCTCCAAATTGCGCGGATGCTGCCATGCCTCCAAGACAAAATGCAATTGCGCATTTGTAGGATTGGGCCAGATCTGCACCTCAATGCCCACTAGCGGATCGTCGGAGGCGACACAATTGTCGACTTGGATCGTGTCGCCACTTGAGCAGCCCTGCGCATTGCTCACTTGCACCCAATAGCTACCGGGTTGCGTAATCGTGAGTGCGCTCCCAACCGATCCATCAGACCACAAATAATTGCCCGTAAATGAGCCTGGATCCAGCAAAAGCGTATTGCCGGCGCAGAGGACCGTATCATTGCCCAAATCTACATTGTATTGCTGCGAATGTAGGATGACGGCATTGTCACTCGCGGTGCCTGAACACTGTGCACCGGTGACCGTGACGCTATAATTGCCGGGAAACCAAGCCGTAAACGTCTGATTGGTGGAGCCATCTTGCCATTCATAGCTGGCAAATCCAGGTCCAGCATCGAGCGTGGCGACCTGACCAGCGCAAATGGTCTGGTCGGGTCCCAGATTCGCGCTGAGTGTGGTGCCACTCTGCGTAATCGCCACTGAATCACGTGGCCTGCAAGCACTGCCACTGACCTCGCACCAATAAGTACCCGCCGCGCTTGCGCTGATCGTCTGCGTACTCGCTCCCGTGCTCCACAGGTAACTCGCGTATCCCGCGCCCGCATCAAGCGTTGCGCTAGCGCCCGTACATAGGCTCAGATCGGGTCCGAGGTAAACCGTCGGTCCACTCGGCACAACCACGATGGGCCAATCGCCCGATCCTGAGCCGCAAGGCGCCGTCTCGACGATGGTCAGGATCACATTGCCGGGCCCTCCAAACGAGAGCGTGACCGTCGTGTCGGTCGAGCTGATGACTTGCGCATCCCCAGACACCTGATAGCTCACGGTGCCGCCGCCGCTGCACGAGTTGGCGGGGCGCTGGAAAGTGATGCCCTGAGAATTGGCACAGACCGTATCTGGGCCTGAGATCTCGGGCGAGGTCGTCGTGAAATAGCTCACGTTGTGGTTGGGCAAGCCGATACTGCTCCAGTATTGATTGCCTTGCCCGAAATAGAAGCCGTTGTAGTTAAAGTTGCAGGCCATGCCCAAGGCGTTGGGATTGTCGATGGAGCTGAGCCAATACTCCGTAATGGCTGTTTCATAGCGACCCATGTAGATCTTGCCGTCTGGGGCGAGCTGCAATCCGCCGAAGGAGACAAAGTTGCCGCTGACTTGCGTCAAAGATGCGGCGATGGCGGCTGGCGATCCGGCGGCCATGTTCAGTTGCCAGAGGTTGCCGGGGATGCTGTTGCGGTCACCGTCATTGTCCACATAGAGGCGGGAGCCGTCGGGAGAAAACTCGACTGAATAGGGCTCTGGCAAGCTGGCAGAGGTAATGATCTGCGGATTGCTGATCAAGCCTGTCGCATTGTCAAAATCAAAATACTCCACGCGAGGATTGATGTACATGGCCAAAGCGAGCTTCTTGCCGTCGGGCGAGGCTTTCATCGCCCCGAGCACGGCAGATGTTCCAAATCCGCCAGCATGGACTGAGCCCACATTGGATACAACTGCGGGCTGCACACCATTGGGTGTCACGAGAAAGGCGTTGAACGCATCCGTCCCAAATTCATGATTGATCACCCAGATATCACGACCATTGCAATGATTCACGGCGGTAAGTTTCTCTGTGGCAATGCGTTGGATGGAGTCAGTTTTTACCGTCACCGCTCCATTGCCACCATCGAGGGTCATGTCGATCGTCGAGACATACAAGCCGTCGTGCCCGCTGTACAATCCGCCAAAATCTGCTTGGGTAAAGAGATAATAAATGTTGCTGCTGCCCGGCTTTTGGATAGCCAATGCGCCTTGCGTCGAGGAATTGCCTCCAAGCATATTGGTGCCATTTTGCATGACTTGATGCACCTTGTTGTAGAGATTGTAACCGTCTGTGTAAAAAAGCAGGTTGCCGTTGGCATCACAGGCAGTCGCCATCGCTTCGCCCGCACTAAACATGGTATTCGCATCATAAACAGCGACAGGCGCTCCAGTATTAAAATCGATGCCGCCGCGATGCCCAAAATACCAACGATTCGCAAACTTGGGCTTGCAGTTGCCGACGGTGATGTATTGGAAGAGCGATGTGTCTGAACAAGTCGTGCCGATCTGTACCAAGTATACATTGTAGCCGCCAGCGGTCGGAAATGTATGCGAAAACTGGGTCGAGGTGGCCATCGGCACCCCGTCGATCAGCCATTGAAAATTGGTGCTGCCGCCTGTGCTGTTATTCGTGAAATTGACGTTGCCGCCAACCGAAATGCTGGTGCTGGACGCTGTAAAGGAGGCGTTTTCAGTGCAGGTGACGGTGATGACGGCTGAAGCTGAGCGTGTGCAGCTCGGGTCGCCATTGCTCGCGACAAGCGTGATCGTGAATGTGCCCGCCGCATTGGGGATCCAAGTCGGATTTGCGATCGTCGAGAACACGACACCATTGCGCTGCCACTCGTATGTGCTCGCGCCGGTGGAGGTGTTGGAGAATGTGACGAGCGTGCCTGCGGTGACATTGGTGGCATTGGGGGAGAATGCAGCGACGATCGTGTTTTGGCAAGGTGAGAGGCAACCGAGACTGCTGAGCAGGCTCGCACGGTTGGCGGTGAGCGCGGCGGTCATGCGGTCCTTTTGGCCTAGTGTATAGGCCGATTGGCAGGCTTGAAAGCCATAATCCATGTAATTGATGATCATGTCGGGCTGATCGCCGAGACCGCCATTGCCGATGGGCCTGAAGGGATTGTTGGCGCTCAGATCGTCGTCGTCGGTGGTACAGGTATTGAGCGTGCTGGTGCAGACGACTGCAGCAGTGCTGTTGTCAGGCGGGGTGTCGCAGACGTGGTCGCCATCGGTAAGGCAATTGCTGTTGCCACAACCGCCTTGGAATGTGTGGTAAAGGCCGAGGTAATGGCCAGCTTCGTGCACGTGCACCTTGCTGTTGTCGTGGCTGCTGCCAAACCAGCGTGCTTCGTTGACGATGCCATCTTCGGGCTGCCCGTGCGAACTTGGGAAATAGGCGTAGCCTGCAACGCCGCTGCCCATGCTGTTGGAGGTGATCTCCG
>JANPHP010000204.1:0-7392 GCA_031424495.1 Bacteroidota bacterium
AAACCAGCCCCAAACTTTTTGGGGGATTGGTTGAGCCAAGTAAGGGATTCTTTTGGTGCCATGCAAGCCCCCAAGTGGGGGCAACTGACCCGGAAGTTGCATGATGGTGAGGCTTGTTGGGATTGCCCGGTGCTTTTCACGGGGGTGGATGGCAATGTGATGAGAAGATCTTGCCACTAGAAATCTTGAGCCGAGGGGCCTTTTGTTGCTCACCTTGTTGTCGGCTAGGATAGCAGCGGCTATATGCCCTATCGAGGTAGATGCCTTTGCTGCTGCGACCGTCATCAATCCAATACTAGAACAGATTGGCTCAGAACGCGGATCGTTTGAGAACCTTTACCAATGAGGCCAATGATCCACCTAGGCTTGCAAATCTTTTGAAATTTCCTTTGATCCAATGCACCCTTACGAAGCCTTCAAGAATGTATTCCCTTGATATGATTTCCTGAATTTCCTGAAAGCCTTGAATTTCGTAATGTGGAAGATAAACCCGTTTGGTTCCTTGGAAGGACTCGATGAGAACTTCATTGTAGCCATAGAATATGCGATCTTGAACAACTGAAAAGGTTCTTGAGATACGGAACTTTGGGCCAGGGAAAGAGCGACTCGATTGTTCCAATTGGTAATGTACATGGTCAAAAAAAGATCTAATCTCAAGGTACTCGCTTTCACTGAAACTACTGTCGGAGTGTCGGAGCGAAACCACCGATAGAAACACCATCTCGTCGCCATTTTTGGCTTTTCCTGCTAGGTTGACAAAACGCTTGATGGTGAAAAATGTATCCAGTGGTGGTTTGTAATGCAACCCAACACCAAGATTGCCCTCTAGCCCTTCTCTAAGACCAAGTGGGATCACATAAGCGACTCCAAACTCCGTGGCAAGCACGCTGCAAACCTTGGAGCTGCCTACGTCGACTGGTAGGTCGCCAAAAAACCTCATCCTAGCCTCTTCGATGCTTCTGATGCCTACCAAAGCGAAGTTTGCACCAAAGAGTAAATCCCCTGCGTGTAAACTAAACTTCATTGTTCTGACTAGCAAGCCCAGTTCACTAGCGATCATTCTTGAAAAGTTCCCTGCTGGTTCGCTATTCGTAGATCCATGAAGTAGGACGGTACCGATACTACTAGTTGCCACAATCAAACTGTCATCAATCCAAGAAGTTGGCCTCCAATTATAGGGTAATTGCTCACTAGACTCTAGCCCTCTATAAAAATGTAGCGCATGATGTCCAGGATCGAAACAGCTTTCCCTCAATGCTTCCTCCCAAGCGCGAACGGCTTCAACTTCCTTTCGATTCCCAAAACCGTCCGCACGATCGCTATGTACGACAAAATCGAATCGTACTTGATCGCCAAATGCTTCAAAAAGTCCCTGAAACCGGGCAAGTAAATACTCCTTGGTCAATTCGCCCATTGAAATTGGGCAAGAGACGGCGACTTGCTCGATTCGACCATAGATGTCGGATAAGGCTTGGATTTTTTCCGTGGCATTAGCCGTATTTTTCCCATGCGACGTTTCTTTATTTGTCTCAGTTTCTAGCTTTCTGATCTCAATCAAAGCTTTGATGAATGCCACACCAGAAATCGGAAAATACCGATAAAGCATCGAATAGTTTTCCTTTTGAAGGCGCTCCATCAGCAGCCTCTCGATAGTACGGCTATCGAAGATTTCATGATCGTAACCATCGTTCCCGTCCAACTGTGTCAAGAGGTCTTTGGACGCGGATGTGGAGTAGAAACCAATGAAACCTGAGCATTTGTGTTTTGCAACCCTATCTGTAATGTTGGGGTCATCGGCTGGGCCAACAGATTTTCCCGCACCTTGCTTGTGGTGAGCATAGTGTTTGCAACTCACGAGAAAGCGTACCTTTTTCGCTCTGGTATCTCCCTTCCTGAACTTTTCGACGATCAGGTCTTGCCCACCGTCTGGGCCTAGGCCGGGATGGCTCACGATCTCATAGTCTAACCATTGAAGGAACTCAGATGCAAAGTGCTCAAAATCGCCTTGCGAAGCGCCTTCTTTGTTTCCGGCTGGGATTTCTTTGAAGTCTAGGATCATGGGTTTATCAAGGCTGGAAGTCCACCATCTCCCTTGTGTTGAGCCAAATCAAGTGCTTTTTGAATCAAGTTTTTTCGCGACTTGAATCTAAGTTTAGGAATGTCATTACTTTTTATCCCCAGTAGATCATCTTCATCGAGGTTTCCTAGCAGGTCAAATTCTGCTATCAAATCCATCGCCTTCGGAAAGTTCAATGCATTGAAAAGGCACAGGCTCATCTCTTGAGGCGAAAGTTGAGCTTGGAGATATCCAACATAGTTTGCATACTTTTTTTCGATTTCATTTTCCAATGTTTTTCGATTTTCAATTCCCTCGTCAATGCTGGCTAGGTCAATACTTTTTTGCTCGTTAATGTAAATAAGAATATGGTACAGATGACGGAAATATGCACTCAAAACGAAGTTGTACTTCTGAAAAAGGATTGAATAAGCAAGCCTCGCCCTTGAAACCGGATTCATTGTTTGCGCCGCTTCCCATAGCTCTTTTGGAATCTCGTACAGGACATAGATATAGGTCATTTGAACATATTCCCTTTTTGGGGTAGTATCTGCATACTGTTCCTTTCGTTGAGCATTAGCGATTTCCCTAGCCTCTTCGCTACCCCATTCTTCTGACCATCGATAATAACTAGGGAGTGATAATGCCCCATGAATTCTTTCCACCTCCCCAACAAGCTTGTAAAAAAGCGGATATCCACTTTCACGCGTATTCGTGCGCGAAGATAGACTCCCCTCGTTGAGTTTGTAAATGCTTGCGGTTCCATTGACAACTAATTCTCTTTGCTGCCTCAAAAGGTTGAAAAATACATCATTGAAATTCTGTTGTTCAAACTCTCCTCTGGACTTCTTCATCTCATCACGCTGCATCTCCATCTCCATTCGCTGCATTTTCAAATCCTTTCGCTGTAATTTTAGATCTCGGCGTTGGAGATACAGAGACAAGATAATTCCGGCAAATGCTAATCCTGAAAAAAGCGCATTGATCATTCCAAATTGATCGCCAAATTGCCCACGACTAGCAAGGTCGTAACCATGCCATTTGAGGATAAAGGCGTTCGCCGCCCAGAATGCAAGAATGACTGCGGAGCATGTCCAAAAGATTCGCATTGGTCGCTTTCCGAACCATTTGGAGATGCTCTTGATCTTTCTTTTATACCTATACATTGGCATTGACTGTGGGCATAAGGGGTGTCCCATAATTTGTTCTTCGAGTTCCATTGGTTAGTCAAATGTTACCCCTGGCAACCCATCCACAATCTCCACATTCCGCAAGCTCACCTCGATTACCGACAGCAACAAGTCCAATATATGCCTAGGATTCCCGACCTCCAAAGGCCAAGCATTGGGGTCGTAGCGGATGCCGGACTCTTTGTGCGTCGTGAACGCGTAGAGTTCCTTGATCCACTCTATCACGCTTTTGCCGTCGACGATGTAGTCGTCGGCGCGGGCGAGGATACTTTCTAGGCGGATGTGGTTAAAAATCATTTTCCTGTGCGATTGAGCGGGCAAACGTGAGCCTTTTGGCGTTGGGGGCGTTTCCAGCTCTCAATATTGGGAAATGACGGGGGGAATAGCAAGAAAAATGATCGTGCTGTGGGATTGGGTGGCTACGCAGCCTTGCCCAGGCAGGAATGAAAATTGGACTTGCCATTCCAAGGCTTTTTTGCCAAATCCGATCTGTCTCAAGGCTTTGAGTGCTTTGAGGTCTTTGCCGCGCTTGTTCTCGATTGCTTTGCCGTTACGGTTGCTTGAGCATAGGGGTGGCGGTGGCCCACAACTGGAAATCCAAGCCACCGCCCCCATCAAAAATCAAGCACCAATCAAAACACCATCTTGTTCAAAATAAAGCGCATCTTCCCACTTTCCAACCCCAACCCGATTCAAGCAAATTGCAAAAGCCATCACATCCCGATTCCGGTAAAGCCCCAAAAGCATATTCCGGTAGCAGCGCCGTGCAGAAACAAGATCATAGTAACAAAACCCAGCCTCATGCGGCTTGTCGGCACCAGTTACCGTAGCCCGATAAGTCACCCTGAACTTGAATGGGCGCGGCTTGCGGCCCCAAGCAATGATCCCAGGTGGCACGCCGCGATCAGAGATGTATTCCAATTTTTCCCAGCCAGTTTCCATGTCCTAGCCCTCAAGGAATGCTGATGATTTGAGAAGCAGCAAAGGCCGATTCAGCTGTGGCCCGCAACAACACAGGCGGTTCCAAGATGCGTTTCTCGCATCCATCGACACTCAGCGCCACCGCCCGCATGCCCACGCGATCAGCCAGCCTCACCAGCTCCACATATCCATATTTGTCGCCTTGCTCCGTTGCGTAGCGCATGTTGGGGATCACAGCGAGGGACACGGCCTCGGTAGCAATGATCCAATCAAGATGCATATAAAACGCCTCATGGATCGCGACAAACTCCGCCTCAAGGCCGTGGGCGCGAATCGCTTTTATGAGTGGCTCCCATGCATCGTGCGATATCATCGGCCACAGCTGCATAATGGAGTTCGCGAGGGGCGGCTCCAAATATGCATAGTCTGCGGGGTCCAGGCGCAATTGCTCCCAAGCCCAGGGCAGGTATTCTGCACTGATTTGGTGCAGAGAGTCAAAATAGTTTTGCAGTCCGCCCGGCGGGTTTGCCGTGCGGACTTGCGTGGTGTTTGGTTTTCCTTTCATTGCAATCCTACAATTTGAAATCAAAAAATATTGTGGTGGTCTTAGGTTGCGCAGCAGAAAACCATGACGGGACAGCCAAGCGACTGCCCCGTGCATGCCATCAACAGAGTACTGAATTCACTCGCGCCCGTAGAAAATGCGCTCGTGAATAGTCGGGCTACAAGGCAGCAGCCATCGGAAGAAACGTAAAAAATAGAGAATCAAGGAGATGCAAACTATCCGGTCAGGTCTGTGATGGGCGAGCCGTTGCCGTGTACCTGTGGTCGTTATCGGGTTTACAAAAAGGGCATGGCTCGGCCATCGAGACACATTCTCGGTTTATGTTTGATCCATTCCGAAGTGAAACCCACATCCAAAATCCCCAAGAAGGGCGGCGGTCGTGAACGAAGAAAATACAATCAAAACTTGGGATTTGTGATCGGTTATTATTTCTACTTGTTCAGCAAACCGCCGCCACTACGAGGTTCAATCAATGCGTAATCGTCTTTTTTGGAATCAAATGGGCAAAAAAATTCTGCCCATCTCCTGTGTTTTGGGATAGTTTCTCTGAATGCATTAATTTACGTCAAAGACCGTGCTTGCTCTGAGGTTTCTAGCTCCTAAACTTCGGGCCTCATTGCAAGCTTTTCTTGTGGCCCCGACGGCTTTGGTGCATTCCACCATCATCGGCGGGGCCATCTTGTTTCAGCGCGTCGGCCCGGTGTTCCTTGGGGTGTCTATTTCCTTTCATCAATCGACGGACAGACGCGTTGCAACATATCAAAGAGCGTTTTGAGCTGCCTTACAGCAATCCTCCACGACTTACTGATGCTAAGGTAGAGGGGGCACTAAAATCAAGCGTGGACAAATTTTGACCATTTTGGGCCAATCACTTTGAAACCCGTCAAAAAAGCCGCTATCTTGCTAAGAGTTGCCAACTAGCTGCGGTTGGCTTTGTGCTGCATGAACGTAAAACCAACGTCTTCGGGGGTCAGGAGGCCGTCACCTACGCTGTGGGTGATGGTGCAGCGCGTGAGTGAGGATGAGTGGCGGCAACTCAAAGCATTTTCAGAGGTCTACGGCAAGCATTCCATGCAATTCAAGTTGATGGCACTGCTGCGCTCCATGAAGGAATATGACCCGCAGGCCGAGAAATTGGCTTTTGCAGACGCCGACCTTTACTCATTGAGGAAAAAGGCCAAGCGGTGGCTGATACGTACAGGCAGACGCCTTGCATTTGACGCAAAGGAAGTCGAAGAGCAGCACGGAGACGTCGAAATGCTGATCGCTTGGGGCCATTTTGTCGATGCATGGGATTTTGTTGCTGAGGCTAAGGGGCTTGCAAGTTCTCAGGAGGAATTTGTGGTGATGGCAGGTCTTTTGAAGCAGGAAAAATTGATTGCAAGGGAGTTGTTTGCGGGCGAGGAATTGACCTTGGAGCTTCAACGCATCGTCAGGGATGAGAAGGCAAACAACAATTTCCTTCAATTGGCTACGGCCATGGCCGAGTCCACTGCCCATTATCTAGAACCAGTCAAAAACAAGCTTGCTGCAACGGGCGTACTTGATCACGAGGCAGTGGCCGCCTATTTTGATTCGGAGGTATTCAAGAGTGACGTTCAAGCCTTGCCGATCTCGATCCAGATCGAAAAGCTCACGCTGGATGAGTTTTTCTACAACATGTCGGGGCGCTTTGAGGTGGCTGCCGAGAAGGCGATGGAAACGGTACGTTTACTCAAGGCGCACCCTGCAATAAAGGAACGATCACCAGACAAGCTGCCTCGAACACTAATGAACCTTGCTGCCTTTTACGCGGCGTTGAACAGGAGGTCAAATTTCCTTGATGTAGTTGGCCTTTTTGAGGCAGAATCGCCCGACAACGAAGCACAGAGGAAGCAGTACCTATCGAGGTACATATTCGTACTTTTCATGGCCGCGATGGATTTGTCGATGTCAGAAATGGCTCAGAAGGGCATATCATTGATCGAGGAGCATGCGGAATTTCTTCGGACTCTGCCGTTTGATTCAACCAAATCGGTCACGATACTCTATGCATGCTGGTATTATCTAGGCCAAGGGAAAATCGAGGAGGCAAGAAGTCTGTTTAGGGATTTGGGAACAATAGGCATGAGAATGCCTCGTTTGCTTTATCAGTCAATGTTTGCATTGCTGCATCTGGCACTTCTTTTTGAAGAGGAAGATGAAGTTGGTCTTCAATCGATTGGGTTGCAATATCGCCGAAAGCTCAGGAACGTACTTCCTCCGACGTCAGCACCAATGATGGTTCTGACGGTCCTTCGCAGTAAGACCATTCTAAATCATGCGGCAACCAAGAAAAAGGCGCTCACGCAACTGGCCAGCGATTTGCGTCGCCGCCAGTTGCTTCCAGATGAAGAGAGGAGCGTATTCTACGACCCTCTTATCAAATGGATTGAGCATCTTATTGGTCGTCAATAATTGTCCAGGATAACGGCGATCCCAGTATTCCCATAGCTCACTTTCAACGTAGCAGTCGTGCCTGATACCGAGACCAAATCGACCGTCAACGTCCCCTCAGCATATTTTTGCATCATTTGAGCCTCGGTCATCCCAAAGTTAGACATGCCCCATTCAGCCGCAGCATGGATCGCAGCCGCAGCCATCGCGTCTGTGACCTGCTCGCTGTACCGAAGCGAACTTGG
>JANPHP010000205.1:0-7897 GCA_031424495.1 Bacteroidota bacterium
CCTTTTGATCGAATGACAGCACCGCCATGTCACGGCGAGCGGAGTACAGCGGAATTGTCATCCCGAGCGTAGCGCAGCGGAGCCGAGGGATCTTGAGCACAGATACACCTCCAACACTGCAGCCCCCCTGTCCGCTTGCAACGATTTTATTCATTTTTTCAATCCGCTGATCACTAGTAAGATACATAGATTGTCATTGGTACCGGAGTTTTTTGGTATTTGCAAGGCTCTGAAAGAGCCGCAGCAAATACCAAAAAACGTAGCGTCCCGTACATCGTGCGGGATAGCGCCTATCGATACACCTCCTACTAAATTGTCCTTCTGATACAGCGTTCTTTGCTGGAATTGCAAATAGGAGCTTTCAAGCAGTAAGTGTATCTGTCGGCGCTAGATTTACTCACTTTTGTCTATCTTTTTGGTGTTCGTGATTACTTCGTAGTTGCTCATCATCGCTTTTCCCTCAAAGGAATTGCTTGCGCGAACTACGTCCAATGGACTCCGTTTCGCGGGTGCTTCGCAATTCTCCACTACGTGATCGAGTCTCCGCCGAGGCGGATTGTCGATCACTCCGGTCGAAATGGCACGTGTTTTATTGTTCAGATAATCAATTGATTGCAAAATGTGAGTCCGAGGCCTCCGGCCGAAGGACTACTGATCCCGACGCTTCGGGACCTCTGGCAAAAGAGAATAGACCTCTATTGCTAAAGGCAAATGGTCGATCGTCCAGCGGCTCCCGCTCCCTGAGCGGGATAGACGTCAGCCTTGGACTCGATCACCTGACAACAGGCTTTGTCATTCGATCAAAAGGTCCCGCAGCAGCTGCGGGATGGTCACTCGAAATGATATTTTGAATGGCTACTTACTGGCAAAGTTCCCGAAAATCAAAAAATAAACTACTCAGCACCCCGTTCAGAGAGGCAGGTGTGCCCGGCGTCAGCGCGGGCCCATCATTTTTGACCAGCCACTACCTCCGTAGTGCTTTTTTCACGAAATTTGAAGCTCCACGTTCACCCTGTGTAGGGTGGACGCCTAAAGATAGATTGGATGAAGCCTATGGCCCATATTGCGCAGCCGGATGTACTCGAAGTGGTACAGGAAGAGGAAATGACCGTTCATGTGCCTTTGTACCACGTCGTGCTCCTCGACGACGATGCCCATACCTATGACTATGTGATCGAAATGCTGGGCGATGTCTTTGGGCACAGCATCGACCGTGCCTACCAAATGGCTTGCGAAGTCGATGCCAAAGGGCGGGTGATCGTCGACACCACGCACCTCGATCGTGCAGAGCTGAAGCGGGACCAAGTACACAGCTACGGCGCCGATTGGCGCATGCCACAGAGCAAAGGCGGCATGAGTGCAGTGATCGAGCGAGCCGATTGAGTACGCGCAATCGGCTCGCCTACAACGGCTTCAGGCGCTTTTGGCAATTCCTGGCAATTGATCATAGACAGCGCGCTTGAATTCCGTCGTCGTCATGCCGGTCACCTTCTTGAATTGTGCTGCAAGGTGGGCTGTACTGCTGTAATTCAATCGTTCAGCGATTTCGTGCAGGTCCAGGCCCTCGCTCAGCAGCATGCGTTTTGCCTGATCGATGCGCAATTGGATGCCAAAATCACGGATCGTGACACCTTCGGCTTTCGAAAAAATATTGCTGATATAGCTGTAGTTGTAATTCAGCTTTTCACTCAGATGATCGGAAAGGTTGATTTTCAAGGGATCCTTGTTTTCCTTGACAATGGCACGGAGCACGGATTTTACCTTCTCAATCATGACATTTTTATTGGCATAGAGCACTTCCATTCCTAGCGTACGCAATTGCTCGTCGAGCATGACATTCCGGTGAGAACCAAATGGCTCGGTAAGGGTGATTTCTCCGTCGTGGACCGATACGACTTTGAAACCCATGGACTCCCGAGTTTGACACTTGACAAATTTTTTTGATGAGAAATCGGCCTTTGCTTCGATTCTAGGGGGAAATTGTGCTGGGCTTCCAAAAAGTGTAGTGAACAAAATTCGTGGGAATTTGGGTTTTTGGTGCCCTTGGTTTTGTTTTCGGCTGTTTTAGGTGAGGAACAGCATGTACATCAAGGTTACCAAGAATCAAAGGGGCGAGGCCTACCACCACCTGGTCGAGTCCTACAGGGAGGGCGGGAAGTCGCGGCAGCGCACGCTCCTCTCGCTCGGCAGGGTCGAGGACGGCAAGCTCATGGAGCTTGCCGAAGCCATCGCCAGGCACACCGACATGATTGCGGCGCTGGACCTGGCCAAGGCGGTGGACGTGAAGGACGCCTACATCCTGGGCCCGCTGCTTGTGCTTGAGCGGATGATGGATGCACTGGGGATCAATAAGTTGCTGTCTAACATTCAGGTGGACCACCCCAAGCTCGGGCTTGACGTCGGGCGGCTGGTGTTCACACTGGTGGCCTCCAGGTTCGTCAAGCCGGTGTCCAAGCTCGCCCTTTTCGACCGCCAGATCGGCCGGCTCTACCCCGGGATGGTCGACCACGGCACCAAGCTCCACCACCTTTACCGCGTGCTGGACATCATGGCCGGGCACAAGGAGGAGGCCGAGCGGTTCCTGTTCTACCACAAGAAGGACCTTTTCAGCGTCACGGTGGACGTGGTGCTCTACGACCTTACCACCCTGCGCTTCGAGAGCACGAGGAAGGTCCCCGACACCCTGCGGCAGTTCGGGTACAGCAAGGAGATGCGCAGCGACTGCACGCAGGTGGTGCTGGGCCTGCTGACCGACACCGACGGGATCCCGCTGGGGTTCGAGGTGTACCCGGGCAACACCTTCGAGGGCAAGACGCTGGAAGGGATCGTGGAGAAGATGCGCAAGAAGTTCACGGTCAATCGCTTCGTGTTCGTCGCCGACCGGGGGCTGTTCTCGTGGGGCAACTTGGAGCACCTGCGCAAGGACGGCGGCGAGTTCATAGTCGGCATGAAGATGGGGACCCTCGCCAAGCCCGAGCAGGCGGGCCTGTACGACCTGGCCAAGTTCAAGTTCGTCAGCGAGGAAATTGCCTTCATGGAGACCACGGTGCGGGGCGAGCGCTGCATCGTCACATGGTCCAAGTCCCGTGCCGAGCGCGACAGAAAGGCCAGGGAGGAAGTGCTCGAGAAGATGCGTGCGAAGCTCGCCGGGGCAAGGCCGACCAAGAAGTTCATATCCCACGCCAGCCACAAGAAATACCTCGTCATCGACGAGCGCAAGCCGCCGACCATCAACCAGGCGGCGATCGACCGCGACGCGGCCAAGGATGGCTTCTTCGCGGTGGTCACCAACGTCAAGTCGATGACCACCGCCGAGGTGGTGACGCACTACAAGCAGCTCTGGAAGATCGAGGACTCCTTCGGCGAGCTCAAGGGCACGCTCAAGGCAAGGCCCATACACCACTGGACCGACGAACGCATCGTCGGACACTTGATGGTCTGCTTCCTCGCATACCTGTGCGAGGCGCACCTGACGAAGGCGCTCAGGGGGCAACAAACAAAAATGGAGTCGAAGGCGGCAGGGCAAAAATCGATCCAGCCGCGACAGCTCACCGCAGCGTTGGCCATGGAGGAACTCTCAACCGTCCTGGCCATACCAGTCGATGTAGGTCAAAGGCGGATATGGGTCAGGACAGACCTCCCGCCCAACGCATCAAGCCTGTTCAAGGCACTCAACATGAAAATACCACCTAAAATAATGACCCCACCGACGCAAATGTAGTGGCACAAAAAATGCCACGGCCCGCAATTGCCTATATAACAGGGGGATAGAAAATAGTGGTGTCAAACTCGGGAATTACTTTTTGGTGAGTTATTTCGGCCTTGCTTTATTGTTGGCGCCAATCTACGGAACGGGCATCGTAGCCCTCGTGACAGGTGGATTGTGTTTGACGGCCTATTATGCGACCAAATACTTGCTCCCCGATCGCGTGGTGTATCAATATGTGCTCAGTGCCGTGACCGGAGTCTTCATGGCCTTGTTCAGTTACCAATTGCATGGGATGTTTCAAATGCACTTTTTTGCCTTTGTGGGTGCTGCATTGTTGATCTGTTACAAAGACTGGAAACTGCAAATACCATTGGTCTTGGTCACACTGACCTATCATAGCCTGTTTACCTACCTGCAAGCAGCCGGCGTTGAAGGAGTCTATTTTGCCCAACCTCATCAATTGCTTTTACCGCAATTGGTCTTCAACGTGAGTTCCGCGATGATCATTTTTACAATATGTGGGCTCTGGGCCTACACATTTGGCAAGACACGTGAAAAATACCTTCGCCAAACCTATGAACTCGGCAGGCTGCAAAATGAAGGCAAACAACAAGAAGCAATTGATTTTGAGCGCCTGCGCGCCCATGCCGAAGCCGTAAAATTTCATGCTTTGATCGAGGCTACCTTGGAGAGTGTCGCAGACGGTATCTTGGTAACCGACCCCGATTGGAATATTGTGTTGTGCAACAAAAAAGGTGCCGCTTTGTGGGGGCTTCCTGAAGATCAGATTGACCTCAATGACCAATGCCAATTTCTGAATTCCATCTCAGACCGCGTCTTGGATTCCACCGCATTTTGGCAGAGTGTAACGCTGACGCTGATGCAACCAGATGCGGAAAGCCATGATATTTTAGAATTTAAAGATGGAACTATTTTGGAGCGGTTTTCACGGCCTCTGATGATAGAGGGGCATTTTGAAAGCCGCGTATGGAATTTCAGGGACATCACAGACCACCGCCGCGCAAAGGAATTGCTGGAGCAGCAAAACCGTGAATTGGTCAAGGCCAATTTGGAATTGGACCGATTTGTCTACAGCGCCTCGCATGAGCTGCGCGCGCCGCTCACCTCGGTGCTTGGCCTCGTTTCGATCGCACGCATGGCTGAGGAAGATGAATCCAAAATCAATATCCTCGACATGATGCAAAAAAGCATCGAGCGCTTGGATATATTCATCAAGGACATCGTCAATTATTCAGCCAATTCGCGCCTCGAAATTATCCACGACAAGATCGATTTTGAGGAACTCATCTTTGGATCGATCGAGCAATTGCGCTTCATGCCCGAAATGGGGAAAATAGGGATCTTTACCGAGTTTCACGGTGAAGCAGACTTCTATTCCGACACGCGTCGCATCGCAGTATTGGTCAACAATCTGCTCTCCAACGCGATCAAATACCAAGACTCGGACCGTGAAAATCCTTATGTTCATGTGACCGTACGTATGACGAATGCCGCCGTCGAGATTGCGATCAGCGACAACGGACTCGGCATTCCCCAAGCGTATCAAAGCAAGATTTTCAATATGTTTTACCGGGCCACACAAAAAAAGACCGGCACCGGCCTGGGCCTCTACATTGTCAAGGAGATCTTGGAGCGCCTGCATGGCGAGATCCGCGTCGAGTCTGAAGTCGGAATGGGATCCACCTTTTACCTCACCATTCCCAACGGTCCCCTGAGTTTGAGCAGCGTTGAGGACAATGTGATCCAAATGGAACCGCTGCCCGTAAATTAATTGTGTAGGCAGACGGTAGATGAACGCATGATTTTTTAAAAGCATCTGAACATCATCGACCTTCGCATATTTTGGTACAATCTCAACTAAAGAAATTATGAAACTGAAATGCATTTTGCTCATCGATAATTCTGAAATAGACAATTTCGTAAACGCCACCGTGGTGCGCAGCAGCGGCTTGGTGGAGGAAATTGTCACATTTGAATCCGCAGGAGAGGGGCTCGACTATCTCCAAACCTTGATTGGAAGTCATGCAGCCATGCCTGGGATGATCTTGCTCGACCTCGGCATGCAGCTCATGGATGGATTTGAGTTTCTCGACGCATTCCTCAAGCTCCCGCTGAGTGCAGCAGAGGAAGTCAAAGTCGTCGTCGTCACTTCCAGTATCGACGACCGCGACCGCCTGCGCGCCAAAAGCTACCCCTGCGTAGTCCGCGTCCTGGAAAAACCACTGAGCGTTAACCGATTTCGTTCACTGTTCACTCCCCAAAAAGCCGCCTGAAAATCAGCAGGCATTGTCTTTCCGAGTGACCATCCCGCAGCTGCTGCGGGACCATTTGATCGAATGACAACTCCGCCATGTCATGCCGAGCGGCGCGCAGCCGAATTGTCATCCCGAGCGCAGCGTCCCGCACAAGGTGCGGGAAGGGATCTTCAGTGCAGATACAGGTCACGCACACAACTAGCGCACACAACCCACGCACACAAACCAAACATCAAACGATCGAGTCCAAGGCCTCTGGTGCGCTGTGGCGTGACGCTCGACCATTTGCCTCCGGCAAAAGCGCATAAGCCCCGATTGCCGAAGGCAAATCGTCAGTAGTCCGTCGGGAGACGACCAAGTTGTATAGACGCAATAATCGCGTCTCTACAACAACATACCCAAGCAGCGCAGAATGCACCGATCCACCTTGGCAAGAACCCCCAAAATACCAACGTCAAAAACGTCGGCAGACGACCACCTTGTAGAGACGCGATTCATCGCGTCTCTACAACAACACAACCTGCCCTCCCAACAACGACCATCATTAAAACATATCCCAATAGGCGCAGGATGCTTCGATCCACACCGTCGAAAATCCCCAAATACCGCCGTCAATAACGTCGGCAGACGACCAAGTTGTATGGACGCGATGAATCGCGTCTATACAACAAAATACCATCAGCCTTGTATGCTACCCCTCGCGCAAACCACCCGCGCATTCCCCCCAAACCAACAACGACAGCCAAGCACCAAAAGGCAACCCTACCATCACCCCAAGCATGCAAAATCGACATGAATCTCCCAATGCCACGACGCCAACTTTGCGACCCAAGCACACCCAAAAAGCAGGCGCAACCGTGCCTCACAACGCAGCATCGCGGTGCCCAAAACATCCACAAAGCACCCACATCCAGCACTTGCTAACCCTCCAACCCAATCCCAGGTTATCCACACACCTTATCTTGAATCGCAAATTTGGCCTAAAGTTATCCACGGATGACCTTTGAGGTATCCCCGAGATACTCCAAACTAATCACCGAGACAGCTCCGAGGCATCAAGCCGATGCCTCGGAGCTATCACCTTGACGCCGCTTAGCGATCAGCTCGATGCCTCAAAGTTTTCGCCGAGACAACAATTTAGTCTCGAGCGGATAGACGACAGGTCTCAATGAGATACCAAAGAGTTCTCTAGGAGATCTCAATTTGGTATCACCGCGTTACCAGAAAGAGATCTCGACGACAGCTCTATTGTACCAGGGAGATCGTGCAGCGCTAACATGCCGATACGAATTGGTTGACGACCATTGACTTTTGAAGTATCTCGGTGGTATGTTTGGAGTCAATCGACCCTTTGGCGAGAATCGATCGGGGCAAGGATCGATTTTGGCAGCGGATTTGTCGGATCAATTCTCAGGTAGGCGACAGCCTAAGTGTAACCGATCATCGCGTAAAAAAGGTGCTAGGTCCTGGCAAATGTTGGGCCTCATTTTTGATGAAAGCCAGGCTTCAAGTATGAGATGCCGCGAGAGGCCGATGCGCCCACTCGCAAAATAAAAAAGCTGCTGCAAGAGGCCGATGCGGCCACTTGCCATTGCAAAACACCCTCGAACAAGGCCGATGCACGCTAGCCCTCTGCATCGTCCCCAAAACCCGCACCCAACCTGAGTTCTGGATTATGCTTATCGGCTACTTTGCCAGTAAGGACGCTACGTTTTTTTGCATTTGCTGCGGCTCTTCCAGAGCCTTGCAAATACCAAAAAACTCCGATCGAAATGACAATGAATATCGTCTACTGGTAATCATCCCGATAAGCATATTCTAGATTGCATTACCGACAGTTGGCAATTGGCGCCCTCAGGGGGGCCGTTGATTGGATTTGAAATTGTAGGCACGCCATGCATGGCGTGCCTAC